>CAWWAN010000078.1:0-7496 GCA_963934925.1 uncultured bacterium
CATACGGCTGTGATGGTGAAAAACCAAAGTCGCTGAATGCACTTGAGCCATTAGTGAAACACTTGCGCCATGAAGGACAATTAGTGCTCTTCGGTTTCCCAGAAAGCGACATGCAAGAGCTGTTCAATGATGCCGCCGACAAAGGCTTGTCATTACGCGCCAGCGGCTTCCGCGACGGTCTAGCTTTCTTTAGCGGAAGCCTTGAGTCGCGCAATCAGTTCTAGGCGCTTAGTAATACGCTCTTCGACTCCGTAGTTCGTCGGGTTGTAAAACTTCGATCCTACCAAAGCATCTGGCAAGCAATCCATTGCCACAATAGCGTTCGGGTTGTCATGCGCGTAATCGTGGCCCTGCCCCCATCCTTTATTCTTCATCAACTTTGTATGCGCATTACGCAATTGCATCGGGACGTCATGCGCAACCTCTTTCTGCACTAGCTTATTCACCTCGTTGAATGCTTTATAAACGGCGTTCGACTTCGGTGCCACCGCTAAATAAATGGTTATTTCGGCCAACGCCAATTCACCTTCAGGCGAACCGAGAAAGTGCATGGAGTCTTTAGCTGCTAAAGCTAAACGTAAGGCATTCGGATCAGCTAAACCAATATCTTCGCTGGCCATACGTACTAAACGTCGCGCCAAGAACATCGGGTCTTCGCCAGAACGCAGCATACGCACTAACCAATAGAGCGCGGCATCTGGGTCGGAGGAACGAATCGATTTATGCAATGCTGATATTAAATCGTAATGCTTCTGCCCATCCTTATCGTAAAGCAGCGCGCGTCCGGCTAATACTTTTTGCAGGTTGCCATCGGTTAGGGTTACTCCGACGTCGCATTGACGTGCCGCAGCTTCAATGATGGTGTAAGCACGACGCGCATCGCCACTGGCAACGTTGGCAATCATTTGCAACTGCTCATCATTTGCCTCTAAGCGCCGCGCACCCAATCCACGTTCGGCGTCTGATAAGGTTGTGCGCAGCAAGGCCACAATATCTTCTTCGGACAACGGCTCAAGAATGTGCACCGTCAATCTCGACAACAACGGACCAATAATCTCGAATGAAGGGTTTTCGGTGGTCGCACCCACCAGCACAATGTCACCAGCCTCAACGAACGGCAAGAAAGCATCTTGCTGCGCTTTATTAAAACGGTGAATCTCATCAACAAAAACCAAAGTCGGACGCTGCGATTGTTCGCGATCAGATTTGGCCTGCTGCATCGCTTCACGCACTTCTTTAATGCCACTTAGCACCGCCGAAAATGGTTTGAAATTAAGATCCGAGCGCTCGGCCAACATTTGCGCCAAAGTTGTTTTGCCACACCCCGGCGGACCCCAAAATACCATCGAGCCTAATTCGCCACCATCAAACATCATGCGCAACGAACCCTTTTCGCCGACTAGTTTTTCTTGGCCCGCAAAATCATCAAGATTACGCGGACGCATGCGTGACGCTAAAGGCTCATACATGGTTGTTTAGCTGATGCGCAAAAATCGCAGCGGCTGTGGCGACGTTTAAGGATTCGACATCGCGCGTTAGCGTGATGCCCACCTTTGCTGAGCATTTACTTACAAGCTCAGCACTAAGCCCGCGGCCCTCTTCTCCAAGTATTAAGGCTACTGCGGATGAATTGAGCTGCGCAGTTGCGGATGTTAAATCTTCTCCGCCAGCACAGGTTGCCCAGGCAGCAATGTTATTAGCTGAGCATAACTCAAAAAACTCGTCGGTATCGACGCCCTCGAAAACTGGTAAACGGAAATTAGTTCCGGATGCACCACGCACCGCGCGTGGATGCCATGGCGATACTGAACCTTTAGTCGCTAAAACGAATTCAGCGCCCAAGCCCGCAGCGATTCTAGTTAAAGCACCTAAGTTGCCCGGGTCTTGAACTCCGGCAGCGACCATGCACCACTGCCCTACCTGTAAACTGCCAACGGCCTCGCGCCAATCCGACACTGGGCGCTTAACCCACGCCATAAAATCCGGCGCGCTATCTAAACGGCTAACCTCGGTCATCAATTTATGCTGGCAACGCTGCACTGCAAACGGCACCTCGCCAACGCCCGAGTCACACTGATCACTTATGAGCAGCCACTGAATTTCGGCGCCCGCTGCCAGTGCTTCTTCAAACAAATGCACACCCTCAAGCACAGTGAAATCGCGGTTCTTACCACCGCGCAATGCCTTAATCGATTTAAGCTTGGCGTTTTGTGGAGACTGGATGACATCCTCTTCTAGCATGCTCTTATTGTACTCGTGCTAGAATAGGAGCGCATGACAAACACGGACCTCCCTTCTTCGCAGCAACCATTCGTTACCAGAGTGGATGCCCGACGCTGCGAGGTGATGGTTGATGGCGAAATCGTCAGCGCTTTACTGCGTGGTAAGTTGTTCGAAAATATCGGTTCCGATAAGAATCCAGTAACCGTTGGAGACTACGTAGACCTCAGCCGTACTGGTGACGACTGGGCGATTGACCGCGTTCATGAACGCCGCAACACTTTTGCACGTCGCGTTGCTGGTGAAGAATCTGATCGTCGCCAATTACTCGCCGCTAACATCGATCAAGTAGTGATTGTAAACTCAGTGGGCATTCCACCTTTTTCATCGATGGTCGCTGACCGTATTTTGGCAACGTGCAGTTTTGCTAATATCCCAGCGGCGCTAGTCTTGAATAAAGCGGATAAAGGCAAACGCGGCAAAATGAAAAAAATCGTCGCTAGTTACGATAACACTGGTGCCAAAATGATTATCACTTCGGCGGTAGATGGCACTGGCGTTGAAGAACTTCGCGACTTACTCATCCATAAAACCAGTGTGCTTTACGGTTTGTCCGGCGTTGGCAAATCCACTTTGATGAATCGACTCGATGGCGATCTCGAAATTAAAACGCGCGAAGTAAGCGGATCACTAAGATCCGGACGCCACACCACCAGTCACTCGCAATGGTATCCGCTAACAGGTGGCGGCGCAGTTATCGACACACCTGGAGTAAGAAAGTTTCGTCCGTTTGGCATTCCACCGAATGATTTACGTATTCACTTCAAAGACTTGCACCAATTCGGCAAAGACTGCGATTACGACGATTGCACGCACCGTGAAGAATCGTCATGCAAAGTACTAGAAGCTCTAGAGAACAGGCAAATTGCTGCATCACGCTATCGCTCGTATGTTGCAGTACTTGAAGAGCTTGAAGAAAAATATGGTGGCACAGGACGCATCGTCGAGAAAACTGGGCCAGACCATAAAGCGCGACGCTAATTAGTATTTAAGATAATTCGAGCAGTCGCTCGATAACTTCACCTAGGAGCGTGTCTGGTGTACTGGCACCCGCTGAAAAAGCCACCGTCAACGGTCGCACCGATGGCAGCCAATTGCCGCGCTGAAGAATCTCTCCAGAGCTTCGGTGACGATATTCAATTTGCTTACCTAAGCAATGTGGCCCTTCGATATGAAAGGACGGAACCCCTAGCCGCTGCCCCACCCGTGCGAGGTTTTTGGTGTTAGAAGAATCATAGCCACCAACCACTATATATAAATCTGGGTTTTTCTCCGCGACTACCGCGGCGGCATCTTGATTATCTTGGGTAGCGCGACATATGGTATCGAAGTCGCGGAAATTATTTTCTAACTCCGCCTCACCATCGCGGTTACTCAAAGCAACCCGCAAACGTTCGCCAATGGCACGCG
Organism: uncultured bacterium; assembly: GCA_963934925.1. Taxonomy (GTDB): domain Bacteria; phylum Planctomycetota; class UBA1135; order UBA1135; family UBA1135; genus JAPKEZ01. The sequence goes on from CAWWAN010000078.1 coordinate 3,691, forward strand.
ATTCGCTGGCCAGCATTGTAGTTTGATTAATCACACCGAGGTGCTGCATGTGTGCGTCAAAATCAAAGCCTAGTGAAAAGGAACCACTGCGCAATGAGCCTACTAACTCGTCGGCATTAGCCTCTCCTTCAATGAATGCTGCTAAACACTCCGCCTCTTGAATAGAGTAAACCACTACAAAATGCCCACCCTCAGACAAAATCAAAGAGCAAGTAGCTTCTGTTTCTTCATGGCCTACTGTACCGTGAATAACAGTAGTGAAGCCTTCTTTAACATACCTCAGCGTGCGCTTATGCGGCTTAATCACCCATGGACAAGTAGTATCAACTATCGCCACGCCGCGGTCACGTAAATGATTCATGTCTTCGACAGTCGCGCTAAACGCTGGGACAATCACGACATCATTTTCAGATAGATTTTCCCAGGCACCCTCTGGCGAATATTCGCCACGCAAAAAACCAATACCTTGCTCGCGCAAGTCAGCATTCACGCGTGGATTATGAATAATCGAAGAAATCAGCCACATCGGACGCGCACCATATTCGACCCGTGCTTCTTGCACCATGGCCAAGGCACGATCAACTCCCCAGCAAAAGCCCAAGCTTTTAGGGATTAACAAAGTCACATCGCCCACCACCTTAGAACCAGTAGAGCGTAGTTCTTCGACTAACTCACAGCGATAACTTTGGCGAACCAAACTAGGGTCAAATTGTTGCGACATCAGCAAGTGTTGTTTTATCACGTAAAGCGCCGACTAAGTAAGTCGAGCCCGTAACCAGCAATGGCTGTTCACCCTCAGGGAAATCAACAACTGACAGCGCACGAGCGTTAAACGCTGGCGCTATTTTATCGACGCGAGCCGAACGTGGATGGCTTCCTGCGGGACAACAATACCAGTCTTCGTGCGCTCCATCTGTATTGGAGACATCAGCCAATGCGGCGCCCAAGTCTTCGGCATCTTTGTCGTCACGCAATGCCAACAACACCGCGCGAGGGCTATTCTTAAACATAGTGCGGAAACAGCGTAAAGTCTCGGTTAACGACTGTCGCGAATGAGCCACATCAAACACCACTGGACGCCCGGAGCTCGTGTAACGCAACTCGAAACGCCCTGGATTCTTCAAATCAGTCAACGCTACCGTCCGCAACAAGTGCGCAGCAATCAAATAATCACCTCCAAGTGATTCGAGTACCGCAACTGCCAAAGCGCGATTGCTTGAGAAAAACTTAGGTAATTCAGGCGCAGACAACGCACCGCGCGGACCGACATTCAGCTCGTCGCCAACCGCGTTGGCTATTTGATGCAACACCAACTTCGCCTCGGGGTCAATTCCTGATGCGCACCACAACTGAGTATTAGGTTTAAAAATACCGCCCTTCTCTTTCGCTATCTCAAGCAAAGTATCGCCCAGCACATCGGTGTGCTCAAGTTCAAGCGCAGTGATTACCGCAGCCATCGGCTTCAATACATTTGTGGAATCAAAGCGGCCGCCTAAGCCCGTTTCGATAATCATGCACTCTAGTTGTTGCTTAGCGAAACACTGAAACGCGCTTGCCGTTAACAAATCAAAAAAAGTCGCGTCGTCGCCGGCAACCGCTAACACATCTTCCATGGCAGCCGCCAACGCTTGTTCATCTGCAAACTCGCCGTTCACCTGAACACGTTCGCGCCAATCACTTAAGTGCGGTGACGCATACAACCCGACGTTTTTACCCGCCGCGCGCAAAGCCCAACTTAGGCAATAAGCGACACTGCCCTTACCTTTAGAACCCGCGACATGAATCGCCGGTACTTGCAAGTGCGGATTTCCCAATGCCGACATAAGGGCCATCATCGGTTCTAAACTGAAGCGAGCAGCGCGCGGTCGGCGGCACTGCTCGTAATCGGTTCTAGAACAAAGCTCGCTAAAGAGGCGGCTTAGATTTGTCATACACTAATTGTAATGTGCTAGGCCGTTTGATGCAGCAATTACATTTGCCGGAGCTAATGTTCCGTTTAGTTCTACAGCTTGCGTGAAAAACACTGGCGGCAGCACAGCCGGCAATGTGGCGCTCAAAGAACCGGTAGCACCCAAGGATATCGGATTGGTCAAAAAGGATCCGTGATGAGCCAATAAGCTCGCAGTGCCATTAGCCACAATCGGCAAATCAGCGATTTGTGACGAGACGAGCATGCCATAAGTAGAACCGGCATTTGCATTTTCAACCGCCCAAGAAGCCGTTGAAGCTGCGCGGATTTCACTGATGGCATTAAAGCGCACTGTATCGTTAGTAAGAGGTGCTACGGAATAATAAGCTTGGGTGTCGGGAACATTGCCATATAACTTCATCGAAAAATTACCTGACCCCACCATTAAGGAACCCTGGTATTCACTGCCGTTAGGCTGCAACAAATCAAACCATTCAAAACTTGGGCGCGTGCCATATCCTTGAGGTCCGACAGGTCTGGGCAAGAACAAACCGGTGCTTGCGGTTTGTGTTAACCATACTATGGACCAACCGAATTCCTCGGCGCTACCCACGACTTGTTCCTGCGGCAAGGTACACTCGAAGCCACCACTTAAATCGAGGGAGACAGCCCAGCAACTCAACATGCCCGCAATGCCTGGTAAACCAGCAAGACCGTAAACACAAGCCTCGCCACGATTAGTTTGATCCATCCATCCGCTTGGGCCAGAGTTGTAAATATTATCGGTGTAGAAACGCAATTCGCAATCGACTTGACTTTCGGTAGTGCAGTATGAGAAATTCATGCCGTTCACTTGTTCGTCACCAACTACGCCAGCAGCATGGAAGGCGCCCTCATCAATGAATTCCGTACTACTTGAGACTGGCATATAATAGTAAGCAGCAGCCATAGAGCCGTCGAAAATAGTCACGGGGCCTGACCGGTAATCATGCGGTGTAATCTCGAAGCCGGTATCGAAACGGTATATACCGTGATTCACATTAGCAGTAATAGGCTGGGCAGTTTGCACGCAACAAATGGATGTCAATAAGAGGAAAATCACAACAATAATGTACCATACGGTGTGATTTTCGGGGACGACTAGCGTCTTGCATTTCGGCGCATCATAGCCATCATGCGCTGATGTAGCTTAATATCGACTGCGGGCTGGCCTGCGACGGTTTGCCCTGCTTCGACATCGCTCATTACTGCTGCACGGGCTGCTACTTTTGCACCAGCACCTACATGTAAGTGCCCTGCGGCACCAGACTTGCCAGCGAACAGTGCGCCGTCGCCAATACTGGCTGAACCGCTAATACCGACTTGCCCGCACATTATTACGAAGCGACCAATCTTGCTATTGTGACCAATTTGTACTTGGTTATCGAAAATACAGCCATCACCAATTTCGGTGGCTTCGAAAGTACCGGCATCAATGCAACAATTTGCGCCGATTTCAACTCCGCGTCCGATGCGCACCCCGCCAATTTGTGGCATGTGCAAATGTTGAGTGCCATCCCAAGTGTAACCGAAACCATCGGCACCCAGAGTGGTGTTGGATTGGATAACACAAGCGTCGCCGAGATGAACATTATCGTAAAGCACAACATTGGCATGCAAAATGCAATCAGCACCAACAGTAGAGTTTTTACCGACCACACAATTCGGACCGATGTATGCACTGCCTGCAACTTGTGCGCCATCTTCAATCACTGCAGTCGGATGAATGCCTGGCTTGCAATGAGCGCGACGGCTTTGCCAAAACTGCGCCATGATCGTGGCAGCAAGACTTGGGTTATCGACCTGAATGTGACACTGCGGCGGCGGCGGGCAATTTACATCCACTAATAACAATCCG
>CAWWAN010000079.1:0-7389 GCA_963934925.1 uncultured bacterium
GAAGCCGCCGTCGACATAAGTTTTGACTGAGTTGTCAATAGACTCGCGGGCGCGGCCCATATCTTGACTTACAACGGCATTTACGATGGGCTGACTATTCCCATCAAGAACCTTGCCAGATACAAATTGAGGTCTTTGTAGCGTGATAGACAGGTCGGTGAATTCTTCACCGGCTTTAAGTTTTATTTTTGGCGACATTTCGGTGAGATGCCCATCGGCTGATGCTTGCAAATAAATGTCCCGCGCGGGCAAGGCGCCGGTTTTGAAGAATCCGCTATTGTCGGTTGCAACACTGAAAGCCGTTTCAATGAGTTGATAGTCGTTATTGTCCAGGGAGATGTAGCTTTCGACAATTGCGTCGGTGATAGGTTGGTCATTATCATCTACGATTTTGCCGCTGATGAAGGCCGGGGTGGCTAAACCAATAATTCCTAGATCGCGAGAAAAGCCGATATTCGCTTTTAGGTTTTCTATTTGTTTGACTGGAAAACCTTCAGCATCAATTTGCAGTAAATAATCTGCTTGTGGATGCTCTGCCGCAGGGAAGAAAAAGAAGCCATCCTCAGCAGTAGAAGCCTTCCATATCGTAATTAGATTTTCGTCCTTCGGATTAAAGGAATATTGCCATTTGTGGCTGACCGCCATTTTCATGTCGACGCCTGCTAGCGGATTGCCGAGCGGGTCGACCAGGTAGCCGATAAAACTGGCACTACCGTATTCAAGCTGCGCTGAGTTGTTATTCGTGTCACTCCCTGTGATTTTTTCTCGCTCTAGATTGCGCTGTTGCCTTTCCTGCTCAATTTCTGCAAGCCGCTCTTGGCTGTAACCTATTTCGGTCAAGTTCCTGCTATCGATTGTCGAATCAGTGCTTGAGTCGCCGGTTTTACTGCTGTTCGGAGACACCACTAACCACCCAATCAAGGCTAATAAGGCAATGATGACGGTGGGGAGGGCGATGCGATTCATGAGTTGTTAATTATGATACACACCCCCGCTAGATTAAACTATGCGACGTTATGCGCCTTTCCCGCCAGTTGTTTGTAACCCTACGCGATGAGCCAGCTGATGCTGAAGTTCGTTCGCATGCTCTTATGGCACGTGCCGGCTTCTTGCAAAAGATTTCCGCAGGCATTTATGTCTATGGCCCTATGCTATGGCGAGTTTTGCGTAAGATAGAAAATATTGTGCGTACCGAGCACGACGAGGCTGGATGTTCAGAGATGCTAATGCCAGCCCTTCAGCCGAGAGAACTTTGGGAAGAATCTGGCCGCTGGGACCGCTATGTCACTGACGGTATTTTATTTAATTTTAAGGACCGTAAAGGAAGTGAGGTTTGCCTTGGCCCTACTCACGAAGAAGTGATTACGAAATATGTGGCGTCGCAGGTGCAGTCTTATAAACAGTTGCCCGTTACGCTCTATCAGATTCAAACTAAATTTCGTGACGAAATACGCCCACGCTTTGGCTTGATGCGCGGCCGCGAATTCATCATGAAGGACGCTTACTCTTTTGATGTGGGTGCTGATGAGATGGTTGAATCTTATGCGACGATGCGTCAAGTTTACAGTAACATTTTTACGCGTTGCGGATTAGGCTTTACTCAGGTCGAGGCTGATAGCGGCGCTATTGGTGGCTCTGGCTCTGAGGAGTTCATGGTCGATGCCGATACTGGTGAAGACGCGATCGCTGTTTGCAAGGCTACGGGCTATGCCGCTAACCTTGAAAAGGCGGTTAGTGTGATTCCTGCGGGCGCGGCTTGTGAAGCTGCTGTAGATATGCACAAAGAAAACACTCCCGGGGCAAAGTCATGTGATGCTTTGCTGAAGCTGTTTCCTGAATTGCCTTTGACTCGCATGTTAAAGACCGTCTTGTATCACGTCGATTATGCTGATGGCAGTGTAGGTGTGGTTGCGGTAATGTGCCGCGGCGACCGTGAATTAAACGAGATTAAAATCGTTAATCATCTTGATGCGTTGAATATCGAATTGGCGAGTGAAGCCGAGGTTAAATCAGCTACTGGCGCAGATGTGGGATTTGCTGGACCTATAGGCTTGGCCGCTGAAGTGCGCTTGCTTGCGGATGGTTCGGTTAATGGTGTTGAAGGTTTCTTATGCGGAGGCAACGAAACCGACGTCCATTACTTAGATGTACACTTCGACCGCGACATGCCGCAGCCAGAGACATGTGATTTTGGCACGGTGCAGTCCGGTGATAGCGTGGTCGATGGCGATGGCGTCATTGAAATTACGCGTGGCATCGAAGTCGGGCATATTTTCCAGTTAGGCACTAAATACTCTGATGCGATGGGCGCAAACTTTTTAGATGCTCAGCAAAAGACACAGTCGATTCATATGGGCTGTTACGGCATTGGTGTATCACGCGTTGCAGCGTCTGCTATTGAGCAAAACCATGATGACGCTGGCATGATGTGGCCGATGCCCATTGCACCTTATGCCGTACATTTGATTCAGATGAAGCCAGGTAACGATGAGCAAGATGCGCTGGCGCAAGAAATGCACGATACGCTTGAAGCAGCGGGTTGCGATGTGCTGTGGGACGATCGCAAGAAGGTAAGTCCAGGCATTAAGTTTAAGGATGCTGATTTAGTTGGCGTCCCTTTAAGAATCACAGTGGGTCGCGATGCGGGCGAGCGGGGTGTTGAGTTTAGCTTACGCAGTGATAGTGATAATAAAGAGGCGATGTCTGCAGATGATGCGATGGCGCGAGTTGCTGAAATAGTTAAAGAGTCAGGCCGATGAATAAATTTCTATTTATAATTTTCGTTGCATTAAGCAATGCTGTGGCTGCCCAAGATGTCGTGCAATGGGCTGCCGTTACTGAAGCGCATATCGGCCAAGAGTTGGTGGTGCAGGGCCAAGTGGCTCGCACTTATGATTCAGGTAAAGTGACACGTATTAATTTTGATGTAGAGTGGCAGGGAAAATTTGAAGCTATTATTTTCGCATCGACAGCATGCGATTTTCGCGTTGCGCCAGCAGATTTCTTCTTAGGTCGCGAAATTCAAATCCGTGGAGAAGTGTCGAAATACAAAGGCACTTTGCAAATCATTATCCAGCGCCCACAAGATGTGTGGTGCACGGACGGTACACAGGTGGCGGCGAATGCCCCGGTGACTGGTGGCTTTACGACAGGCGATAAATTAGAAAACGGCGTGCGTTTCATCTCCTGGAATGTTGAGAATTTATTCGACGACCATGATGATCCTTATCATAACGAGGGCAACACACGCGCTACGACAGAATCACGTAAAGTGCGCTTGGCAACGGCTATTAATGCTCTAAATGCCGATGTGGTCGCTTTAGAGGAGGTCGAAAACCGCGGTGTACTCGAAGATTTCAACAAACGCTACTTGAAAGACCTTGGCTACGAAGTGGTGCTATTTGAGGGCAACGATCAGCGTGGCATCGATAATGCTTTATTGACGCGCCTGCCCATTCGTTCAGCGACTTCATATCGACATTCCGAATACGTTGATGCCAAGGGCGTTACGCGTCGCTTCGGGCGAGATTTATTGCGAGTAAGCATCGGCGGTGCGTTTGATGCCGATGTCTATGTGGTGCATTTCAAATCACAGCATGGTGACGAGAAATCTGATGTCAAGCGTGAAGCTGAAGCTCTTAAAGCTTTGTCTATTATCCAAGCTGAGCTAGATAAAGACCCTAATTATCGCGCGGTGATTGCCGGTGATTTCAATGAAGTGCTAGAAATGGACGAGAGCAAGAACCAGTTGTCCGTGAAGTTTTTCATAGATGCGGGCCTCATAGATGCTTGTGCGGGGACTGAGAAATATACGTACAATAAAAAACCGTATTTGAGTCGTATCGATTTTGCTCTATGTACAAAGTCGTTGGCGTCTGCAATCCTAAAGGCTGACATTATTGATTCGCTTCAAGGTGTCGAACTGAAATGCGCGTCAGACCATTACCCGGTGCTGGTCGAATTTGGCGTCAGTGATAACGGCCAAGAAAAGCTTTAGTTAGAAATTAAACTAAATCACTAGGGCGGACTCCGTCATCAGCGCGTGAATCGCGTTCGTGGCTGCCATCATTGTCAGGTAAGGGTATGCCGGCTGAAACCATGGCTGTGTAAGCCGTCAAGCAAACTACATTCGCCAAATTTAACGAGCGTATACGTTTGTCAATCGGGATATAAACACGGTTGTCAGGGTAGGCGCTCATGAGTTCTTGAGGCAGGCCTTTAGTCTCTGAGCCAAAGACCAAAATGGAATCTTCGGCGAATTGCGTTTCGAATAATGATTTACCACCGCGTGCCGATAGCAAATGAAGTCGCTCGTTGATCGGGCGAGGACTACTTGTGGATAATTTGTCTAAGCACGCTAACCAATCATCGTGTACATATAACTCAACCATCGCCCAGTAATCTAAACCAGCACGCTTCAAATACTTGTCTTCCAGCGAAAACCCCAGGGGCTTTACAAAATGCAACGGTACTTGCAAACCGGCCGATAACCTAGCAGCGCATCCGCTGTTATGCGGTATTTCAGGATTCACTAAAACTATATCCATTGCGCGAATTGCTGAAGGGACAGCTCGACTTGCTGCACATCTAAATGATAATGCAAGCCAGAATTTTCGTAGTCGGCGCAATTTGATTTCGCGGTAACAGCTAGCAGTGGCGCAATTTCGGTAAACTTCACAGTGTCCTTAAACAGCCATCCGGCGAACACGAAAGGCAGGTTAGTTAGGCGCTGCCACTCTGTGCCTAAATCAACAACAGTCCAGTCGGTATGTTCAGCGACGGCCTCAAGTGCCGGGTCGCCAATAATTTGCACGGCATCTACATCGATAGCAAATGGATCTTTGCCATCCCCTTCGACCATTTGCGCATCAACCTTCGACTGACGTAAAACCACCGCTGCCAATGCACGTCCGGTTCGTGAACTTGGGTCGGCGGACCATGTTTTGATATCGCTCAAAGAGTCACACCCTGGGCGTAACATCAGTAGCACGGATTTAATTGCGCCGACCGAAGCAATGACGGGGCCGTCTGCCCAAATATGCAAATCACTGTCTCCGAGACTTAACACGGACGACGCCAAGGCGCAGTCGAGCTCGTCATTGGCCAACATTTCAGCAAGCACCGCGGGGGTAGCGATTGTCAAGTCGACATCGCAATGGTCCGCCAAACCTTCGGTTAAAGGCTGCGCCACTTGGTAGGGAACAGTGCCTATACGGTACATTTCTCGAACGAATCGCTCTCGTCACTGAAATCGGCAATCACGTCATAAACGGTATTGCGTTCAACAGGACGGCGTCCAGCTTCGCGAATGAGTTTGTGAATGTCAGCACGAGTAAGTTGCTGCGGTGTCGAGGCGCCGGCTTCGTGATAAATCTTCTCTTGCGATACCGTGCCATCCAGATCGTCGGCGCCCATGGTGAGTGCCGCTTGCGCCACTTCGAGACCAAGCATAATCCAGTAGGCCTTAACGTGCGGTATGTTGTCTAAGAATAAACGGCCAACCGCAATCGAGCGTAGGCGTTCGGTAGGACTTGGCTTCTCTATATGCTCGAGCTTGGTGTTGTCAGGATGAAATGCCAGTGGAATGTAAGTCTGGAAGCCACCTGTTTCATCTTGCAAGTCGCGTAAACGCTGCAGGTGATCGACGCGCTCTTCGATGGTTTCGATCATGCCGTACATCATGGTACAGTTGGTCTTGAAACCATTGTTGTGGATTTCTTTTGCTAACTTCACCCAATTATCAGAACTAAGCTTGCGCGGATACAATTCTTCGTGCACGCGTTCGGCGAAAATTTCAGCACCACCACCGGGCATCGAATCTAAACCGGCTTCGCGTAATTCAGCGAGTACTTCGGCCACGGGTTTTTTTGCTAGCCTTACAATTTGGTCAATCTCGACCATAGTGAACGCTTTTACATGAATATCAGGACGCCCACGTTTTGCTGCGCGCAAGATATCTAAAAAGTATGGGTAGCCTAAAGCTGGCCATACACCCGCCACCATGTGGACTTCGGTAGCCTCAGGGTTGGCGGTTTTAACGGCATTCTCAATCTGATCAGGCGACATGCAATAAGCACCGTCGTCTCCTGGACGCCTTTGAAATGCGCAAAAATCGCACATCTGATTACAGTAATTGGTGTAATTAACGTGGGTATTGACGTTGTAGTAGCAGATGTCACCATGCATTTGCTCGCGGATATGGTTGGCTAGTAGGCCCAACAATGTGACATCATCGGTCTTGTACATTGCCACGCCATCTTCGAAGCTAAGGCGTTCTCCGGCCATGACTTTAGTTGGTATGCCAGCAAGCCCGGCGGCTGCGGCACGTTGTTCAAGATGGTCGATGGGGATGTCCACTGCAGACAGTTTAACTTCGCGGCGCTAGAATTTGACCAATGCCACTCGACCTACACCAAGCCGCGTTAAAGTTAGGAGTCTCTCCGGCTACCGTGCAGCGCTGGGCTCGCCAGGGTCGCTTGGGAATGGTGCGCCCGAGCGGTGAGTTTTTGTTCGAAGAACGTGAACTACAGCAGTGGGCCCGTAATCAAGGCTTAAAGATCCGTAATGAGCTAAAGAAGCCGCAAAATGTTCGCGCCTTGCAAGATAAGCCATTGTCGGCGGCGTTGGCTAAAGGCGCTATTTTGCACAACGTGGCGGGGCACACGCCAGGCGAAGTGCTTTCAGTCTTGGTTGAACTTTCGCCGGTGACCGAAGATCGAAACCGCACCGCGTTATTGCAGCAACTCATCGAGCGCGAAGCATTGGCGTCCACGGCCTTGTCGGCGGGGGTCGCCTTGCCACATCCGCGTACGCCAAGCGATGCATTTACGGATGCGCCGGTAGTGGTTATTGCCATGCTTGAGCAGCCCGTTGATTGGTTAGCGCTTGACGGTGAGTTGGTGCATACCGCGATTTTGCTACTGAATCCGACTGCACATGAACATTTGCAAGTGCTGTCGCGTTTGGCTTTGGTATTGCGCGAGCAGAAACTAGTTGACGCGCTTAAAGCGCGAAGTTCTGCCGAAGATATTTTTAGCATCATCGACTCCCTCGAACCGAGCAATGGCTAGAGCTAACATCTTTCACACGCGCGGTGCGCGCAGCGAGCCATGGCAGTTGGCGGGCGCGGCATTATTGGTTGGTGTCGCAGCGTCAATCGTGGCGATGGCATTGCGCGGCGGTGTTCATTATTTGTTTGACTTGTCGAACGAACTCCGCAGTCATTGGTGGGGAATGTTATTGCTTCCTGCTTTTGGTGCTATGCTCGGTGTGTTCATTATCCGCGTACTGTTTCGCGAACCAGGCGGACATGGGGTGCCTTCTGTCCTTGAAGCTGTAACACGAAAGGGCGGCCATATGCGCCGCCGTTCAATCATCAGTCGCTTACTC
>CAWWAN010000080.1:0-7378 GCA_963934925.1 uncultured bacterium
GAGTATGTTTGCGCCCTCGTCGATTAACTTTAGGCAGTGCTTGATCAAATGAGCGTCGCTCGCCTGGTAAGTGCCACCGTCGGAAAAAGAGTCCGCAGTCAAATTAACAATCGCCATAAATTTGGCCTTAGCAATAGGGCGGGCACTAGCTTCCTCAGCGCAAATCAATGCCCGGTATACGTTGGCGGCTGCGTTGTCATTCAGGCCGGCTTCGCAACAGTCGCCATGGCGCAGATACAACGAACTGCCGTCACCGAGCAAGCGTTGCCAATGAAAACCTTTGCTCGCTAGGGCACTACGGGCAGCCTGACTCTCTAAAGTCGCTGCCCGCCACTCAAACTCATTCAGCTTGAGTGCTGTTGTCTTCGGCAATAGTCTCATTAGCTGCATCGGCTGCAGGCATTGGAGGTGGGACGGATGGCATTTCAACAACCGTTTTTGTTTCTTCACGTAAATCCTCAACGCTGGTGCCTTTCATCAAGGCAGTAAACTCTTCGCTGTTGATGGTTTCGTATTTCATTAGGGCCTCGGTGACGGTTTGAATTAAATCATGCCTATCGCGAATGATGTCGTCTGCACGGAGTTGCTGGTCAGAAACAATTTGCGCTACTTCCTCATCAATAAGTTGCGCAGTTTTTTCTGAGTACATACGTTCCCCCATGCCCCATTCGTTTTGCTGCAAGTCGAGATTGATAGGGCCCAATGCGCTCATGCCAAAGCGCCGCACCATAGTGTGCGCAAGCTTAGTCGCCCGCTCTAAGTCGTTAGAGACTCCAGCCGAGGTGTCATTTAAGAATGGCTGCTCTGCCGCATAACCGCCAAATAAAACACATATTTCATCGAGAAGTTGTTTCTTCGACCAGTTGTAATGATCTTTTTCTGGTAAGAAGAAAGTCGCTCCAAGAGCATTTCCGCGCGGGATGATCGTTATTTTGTGCACAGGATCAGAGTGCTCCATGAAGTAACTTACAACGGCATGGCCTGCTTCGTGAATTGCGGTTTCGCGCAAATCTTTTTCGTCCATGGCATGTGACTTCTTTTGACGACCAAAGCGCACTTTGTCGCGCGACTCTTCGAGATCGTCTTGAGATACGTGGTGGTGCCCAGCCATCGCGGCAATAATTGCTGCCTCGTTAAGCAATGCAGCCAACTCAGCGCCAGAAAAGCCAGGAGTGCCTTTAGCGAGGCTCTTTAGGCAAGTGTCAGGGTGCATCTTGACCAGGCCAGCATGCACCTTCAGTATGGCTTCGCGTCCTTTGACATCCGGCAAGTCGACGGTAACCTGACGATCGAATCGACCTGGACGTAATAACGCGCGATCAAGAACATCGGCGCGGTTAGTCGCTGCGATTACGATAATGCGTTCATCCGAACTAAAGCCGTCCATCTCAACGAGGATTGCATTTAGTGTTTGTTCGCGCTCGTCGTTGCCGCCGCCAGTACCCTGACCACGCTTGCGACCAACCGCATCAATCTCATCTAAGAAAATGATACATGGCGATTCTTTACGCGCTTGCTCGAACAGATCGCGAACACGGCTTGCGCCAACACCCACAAACATCTCTACAAAGTCAGAACCGCTAATACTAATGAATGGCACATCGGCCTCACCAGCAATTGCTTTAGCCAATAAAGTTTTACCTGTTCCCGGAGGGCCCACTAGCAGTACACCACGCGGAAGGCGTCCACCTAGTGAGGTGAACTTACCAGGGTTACGTAAGAACTCCGTTATTTCAGAGACCTCTTCTTTGGCTTCATCAACACCCGCGACATCGGCGAAAGTAACGCCAGTACGATGCTCTTTGTTATATAAAGTTGCGCGTGATTTCGGGAAGCCCATCATGCCACCTTGCCCGCCACGTTGGCGCATAAACAAGAAGTAGAACAGTAACATGAACAGTAAGATTGGACCGAAGCTATAGAAGAAAGTTGTCCAGCCGCTTGCTGTTTTGGTAGTCAATCCGTTTGGGACATTTAGGACAATGCCGTCGTCTATAGTTTTGCCCGCGGCCTCGAAAGCGCGGTAAATCTCGATCATGTCAAATGTCGAGTTGTCAGAAGAATTGGACTCGATTTCGGCGTAGAGATATTCAGAATGAGTTAAATATTCGGCGAAGAAGCGTTGTTTGATTTCCACGCCCCCTTCTGTCTGCTGAGGATTTATTAATTGCGTAATGCGCAGTGGGTAACCACGCAGCGGCACGATGGATCCTGTATTAACTTGGTTGACGAAATCGCTTTGACTAATCGACCCGATTTCGGCGCCTTGGGCAAGTAAGCGAGTGAGTTCGACGATATCTACACGCACGTCGGGCACAGCAACACGATACTTTTGATTGTCTTCGCCAATGCCTTTTACGAGTTCAACTTCGTAAGTGCCGCCTTCGGCACTAGCATTAATCATGCTAACTTCGCCAGTATATAGATGCCCAAGTAAGGCATCACGAGTCATCTCTTTAGGAGCTGAGTCGCCACCCACAACAGCAAGTGCAATTAAGATCCCTAGGAAAACAAGGATGAGCATCACCGAGCGATTACCTTTCGGCGATTCTTCGTCAGGGTTGTTAGGTTGTGGGTCTTGTGACATTAATTATTGTTGGTCAGGTGTTCGACGATTTCTATAACTATTTGTTGAGCGACATCGGCGATGGCTTCACTAAAAGCATGATTAGTATTTTCGCCAGTGCTGAGTAAAAACTCTTGGGTACGTGAAATGTTGTTGTCTAAAACTTTTTCCCCACTATGGTCGAACAGTTGATAACTAATATCAAGAACGACCATTCCCATATTGACACCGCCGCTACGCGACCATGCCCGCGCTGAGCGACTAGCCCTGTCAATTTTTAAGTCGAGGCTGTAATCGGAACGCTCTGATTTTACTTGCGCGCCAATTAAACCATGCAGCTGTTGGCGCATGCTTTGAGTTAAAAGGCTCTCTAGGCCGGTAAAACTACTTTTGTTTGATGCCGTAGGTACCGAAAAACTGACATCACTAGCGACGTCACTGCGAATAAGCTGGTACCCGCAACTGCTTAGGCTGAGTAGCACACCTAATAAAACGAAGCGAAAGTTATTCAGCATATTCGGCTAAACGCAGCGTTGCTGCTTGTGCCACTGTGTTTGAACTAGGGATGAGACCTACTTTAGAAGCGTCGCCTTGCGATTCTTGACCACCTGCCAATTTGAAATGATGCTCGGCTCCAACCTGATTCCCGATAGTTACGTAATACTCAGCAATAGTCAGATGTAACTGTGCGATTTTAGTTACACAGTCGTCAGCGATGGCGAGCATATCGACACGATTTGCTCCAGCAGGGAAAGCCGCGAGGTAGGACTGCGCGGATTTTAAAGCGAAGAGGATTGACTGCTCGTCAGACTTTTCAGGAATGAGCATCATGTAGCGGCATTCCGCAAATCGATATGATGCGCGGTCCTCCCATCCTAGTGACTGGAAACGCGGGTTAAGCAGCATCGAGTAATAAGGTACTGCAAGCTCGTAGCGGCGGTTTGAGAAATAATCTTCGGCAACACGAGCAATGGCGTGTGCTTGCAGTTCGACATCGGAAGCTAATATCGCTAAATCTTCTAGGATGCGATAGCCATTGCTTGGTGTGCTGAAGACCCAGAAGGTTTTGATTTCACCGTCGATGTATTGATTGGCATAGTCGAGAAGGATTTTCTCTGCAACACGCATTTGAGCGGGCGCGGCTCCGGGCAAGACAAGGTAGTCGCTTAGTTGATTAATGGACTCGACTGTGTGCCCAAGATAATGGGCGCTCATGCCGCGCATCAAAGCGTATTCGTGTTTCGCGCCAATGATGAAGTCGTCGGTATCTAAATCAGAGAGTAAATCTCTGCATAGCTCGTAATCTTGTGCGGCGTAGGCTTCGGTGGCTGGCTCCAGCTGCACAGAATTGAGCTGCAAGTAGGCAACAGCGCACGAGCTAGTTAAGCTCGCGACT
Source organism: uncultured bacterium (assembly GCA_963934925.1). GTDB lineage: Bacteria > Planctomycetota > UBA1135 > UBA1135 > UBA1135 > JAPKEZ01. The sequence continues at coordinate 3,963 of CAWWAN010000080.1, forward strand.
AAGCACAAAGTTATTGCTGCAAATTTCATCGGTTGTTGGTAATTTCAGATTTTAGATACATCTCCCAGGCCTTCGGTAAACGCTCGAGGTGGTAATGCAAGAAATCGCCCAATAGTGTAATACAAGCAGGCAAATTGCCCAAGCCATTAGGCAAGTTTGTGTCGTCGGCGGTCATTATTTTCTTCAAACTTGCAATTTCATTAGCAGCGGCCCTTCGCGCGGACTGATTTGGACGCGGGGCACTGCCACTCAGGTGGCATCCACCGTCGGCGGGTGAGAACCAATAACGTTCAAATTCTATTTTTTCGGGAAAGACCGGGGCGAAGCCGAGTAATTCGAGAATTTCAAGAATGGCACGTGTCAAAATCATATTGTGGTCACCGCCTTCCGCTAGGCGCTGCAGCCAACGCTGCAGCCACAGAAAAACCTGATGAGAGGCCTGCTCAGTTGGCGCTCCGGCTTCGGCCAATTCGGCCAAAATACCCGCAACGTTTAGCCGTTGCACATTTTCACTCAATCCGCCCATGCGATCGAGAAGTTTACAGCCAGCCAAGTTAAACATTTCGGCCTTTGGACGGCGGCTGATATCTAATTCAACGAGTGCCCAAGTATCGATGACCCCGATTTTCCCGCTCTTAAGTTTGTGCACACCTTTGGCGAGCACCGAAACCGTGCCGAGCTGCGGAGTAAGCGCGCGGAACACTAAAGATGATTCTGAATAAGGCCATCTGCGCAAAACTATTGCCACACAAGATAGTTTATTCTGCATTAGCAGTGCCGAACTTTATTTCTATTTTTAGTATGCGGCGTTCGTCAGCTTGCAACACACGCATGCTGATGCCATCAAGCGTTAACACTTCGCCGCTTGTCGGAATGTGCCCTAGTCGATCAAAGAGCAGTCCGGCGATGGTGTCATAATCTTCGTCGTGCGGCAAATGAGATTCGAGTAATTCATTCAAATCAGACAAGGCCATTTTCCCTTCAACTATCAGAGTGTGCCCGTTGACATGCACTACTTGTGCTTGCTCTTCTTGCTCGTCGTGTTCGTCTTGAATCTCGCCAACAATCTCTTCAAGGATGTCTTCGATGCTGATGACACCCGCTGTCCCACCATATTCGTCGACAGCGACAGCAAGGTGCACACGCTTGTTGCGCATGTCTTCGAGTAGTTCGCTAACCGACTTGGTTTCTGGGATGAAGTACGAATTACGCAGATTATCTTTAATGATGCAATCTTTCAGTTCGTTGCCTTCAGCAATCAACGACATGATGTCTTTGAGATATGCGATGCCAAGAATGTCATCGAGGTTCTCGCCATACACCGGTATTCGCGAGTGGCCGGCGTGATTCATAATCTCGAGGCACTCAAGTAAGCTGGCATCACATTGCACGGCTGTTAACTCAGTACGCGGCGTCATTGCTTTAGCAACGTCAGCTTCGCCAAGTTCGAACACACGACCAATCATGCGCTGCTCAGATTCAGACAACGCTTCTTCGCTATCAATGACTTCGGCATCAAGCGCTAATAATATTTTTTCGATAAGCAACGTCGCCGGATGCAACAGCCAATCGCACATGCGCCCTAGGGGTAAAAATAGCATGACCAGGTGACGCCCGCGATTTCTGAGTACTAAGGATGGCACGCCTTCAAGCACAAGGCCGGCGCCTAAGGTGCCAGCGATGGCGAGAATTGCCCGCGTTGTTGCAGTGGAGAAGTCCTGAAGAAGATAGGTACTGACGATTGCTGCGGTTGCGATCATTAATATCCGCGCCAAACCACTAGCCCGAGCAATATTAGGGCGCCGTGTAAGTTCCGCAGTTAGGCGCGCATGAATGGCGCTGTCGAGTAAGTTTGTTGGATGCTTCGAGCCGGCGGCTTGTAATAAGCTACGTAGTCCGCCGAGAATAGCGCCGAGCATCAACAACAGGATGGGTATGGCTAACACATCTCTATCATACTACAATGTGACGATGAAGGACAATTGCCAGATGATTGTGTACAACGCCGGGGCCATCTGGGGCCATTCGGGCGCCGAAGCACTTGCTATTAACGGCGGTAAAATTTGCGAAGTTGGCTTTGTAGATGCGCTGCGTGAAAAGTGGCAGGCCGAAACGGAGGTTGATGCGCAGGGATTGTTGCTCGCACCAGGATTTGTTGATGCCCACACGCACCCAGCTTTTGCTACGGGTCGCGCCGAAGAGTTTGATTGGCGTGCCGAAGGTGCAGACTATCTTGAAATTGCCAAGCGTGGTGGCGGCATTTTATCGAGCGTAGCACACGTGCGTGATGCGAGCCTCGACCATATGATTTCGATTTGTACCCTCAACTTTAAGCGTATGTTGAGGCATGGCACTACTACCTGTGAAGCTAAGTCAGGGTATGGCTTGTCTATCGAGTCTGAACTTAAATCGCTTGAGGCCATTAAAATTGGTGGCGAACGCGCTGGTATTACGGTCGTCCCAACCTTTTTGGGCGCTCATATGATTCCGCTTGAGCATCGCGATAACCCACAGGCGTATGTCGATTTGCTGTGTGATGAAATGCTGCCGGCGGTAAAAGAGCAGGGCATAGCGCAAACTGCCGATATCTTTATTGAAGATGGCGCTTTTGATATCACTCAGGCCCGCCAGTATTGTGAAGCAGCCGTCGCTTTAGGTTTCGAGTTGCGGGTGCATGCCGACCAGTTTAATAATTTGGGCGGCGTCGAGTTGGCTTGTGAGTTTGGCGCCCAATCTGTAGACCACCTTGAGGCTTTATCGGACGCTGGCCTCGAGTGCTTGGCCATGAGTGACAAAACCTTTGCAGGCTTGCTGCCAACCGTACCGCATTTTTTACGCCAAAAGATAGATGCTCCGGCACGAAAAATGATTAAAGCTGGGGTCAAGTATTTCATTGGTACCGATTTTAATCCCGGTTCTAGTTACACTCCGTCGCTCACTGAAGCCGCCCATTTCGCTCGCGTGCGTTTGTGCTTGTCAGCGCAAGAGGCCATGCATGGCGTTACTGCTGGCGCTGCCGATAGTTTGGGGCTGGGCGAATCGAAGGGGCGCATTAAGGTTGGGCATGACGCCGACTTAGTCTTTTTAAACCTGCCAGACTTCTTTCACTTCGGATATGCCTTCGGTGAAAATCCGGTGGTGAAGGTGGTGTTGGGCGATAAGCTTTAATGGATAATATGCGCCTAGCTCGCAATCATCGCCCATTAGCTGCTATCCAGGCCAAAGACCACCTCAGACGCGGATTCCCTGCTGTTTCACGCTCGGCTCCGTGAAACGGTAGTTGATCAGTCCTTGGTGTGTCAATGCGTAAAATCAGGTCTTTGCCTCGGTTTAGGGCCCTTATCTGGTAATAAAATTTGCGCAGAGGAGTTGTAAAGTCCCTAAATGGCACGTTAAATAACGATTTAGGGCGATAA
>CAWWAN010000081.1:0-7331 GCA_963934925.1 uncultured bacterium
CCATCAGCCAAGTAGGACATAATCATTGCAACGGAGCGAATCGCATCGTCATTTGCAGGTATGATTAAATCACAAACATCTGGATCGCCATCTGTATCAATAATGCCAATAACAGGTACGCCCATTTTCTTAGCTTCAGCAACAGCTTTCATTTCAGTCCTTGGGTCGATAACGACCATTGCACCTGGAATGCGATTCATAGAACGGATGCCGTTTAGGTTGCGGAACACCTTGCGCTTTTCGCGCATGAAACGTGCAGCTTCTTTCTTAGTCAAAGAGTCGAGGTGGCCCTCAGATTCTTGTGACTCGAGCTCTTCGAGGTAAGCAATACGTGAACCAATAACTTCGTAGTTCGTTAACGTACCACCAATCCAGCGGTCTTCGACGTATGGCATACCGGTAGTTACATTTATCTTCGACAGCTCACCTGATAACTGGAGCTTGGTGCCAACCAAAAGTACGTCGTTACCTTCAGCAACAATTTGCTTTAGGAAGTGCTTAGCACGTAGCAAACCACGGATTGTTTGCTTAAGGTCGATGATGTGAATGCGATTACGAGACTCGAGGATATACGGAGCCATCTTCGGGTTCCAACGCCCGACACGACAACCGATGTGAGCACCGGCGTCAATTAAAGCCTGGACAGAGAGGTCAGACATGTAGTAATTATTTTTCTATTAAGTGTTAGGCGAATTGCCTGGAACGGGAACTATTGCAGCACTCGCTGAAGTTCGGCCGCATATTTTACAAAAACATCGCTACTAGTCAACGCTAAGTATGAGATAAATACACATTTACAAAAGCAAAATACTATTAAAGTGGTATTCTTTAGCTAAGAAACACACAATGTCAAACGAACAACAGCCATTTCCAGAAAAACGTAACATTCTGGCAATATTGAACCATCGGGGTGAAAACCTTGGGGGGTTGCCTGATTGGCTGCATAGTCAGGGCTGGGAAGTACGTGTATCTTCGGGGTTATCAGAGTCTAAGTCATTACTACAAAATGAGATAAGTGCTGCCATCCTGCTACCGCTCACCCTGAAGCGTGACGGCATTGAATGGCAAAGCTTACTGCCGCTGCTAAGCCCGCACCACCACATTCCATGGCTGGTCATCCCATGGAAGGACGCCGTCGTTGGCACCCTCTCCACCCTGTTGATGGGCTCTTTGGCAGTGGCAGATTGGGTTATTAGCAGCGAGAGCCACAGCGAAATCGGCTTTAGGCTCAATAATCTGCTGCGTTTTGAGAAAATAGTGGATGCCACTCGCCAACACACGAACGAGCTAGAAAGCCAGCTAGTGACCGATCATAAGACAGAATTATTCAACGACCGCCACTTCCGGGCGCGATTACGCGAAGAATTCGAGCGTAGCACACGACACGGTAGCCCGTTAGCGTTGATGCTTATTGACCTCGACGACTTCAAAACCATCAACGACGACAACACTTATGAGTTTGGCGACATCGCACTCAAAACCGTAGCCAACGTATTACGCGAAAGCGTGCGTAATATTGACATACCTGCCCGAATAGGCGGCGACGAATTTGCGTTAATCTTGCCAACGACGACAATTGAAGAGGCACTAATGGTGGCAAAACGTTTCCAAGACTCACTACGCAAAAACCCGGCAGTAGAAGATTCGGACATTGCACAATTACGCGCTTCAGTAGGAATAGCAACTACTAATAAATTTGGCGGGCGTGATTCGCGTCAACTATTCTTACAAGCGAACGAAGCGCTGAAAGTTTCGAAACAGTACGGCAAGAACCGCATCGCGTTTTACGATCCAAGCACGCGGCAAGTTATTTGCCATGGCGCGACTAATAAAGTGGAATAAAAACAGGCTGGCACCAGTCGCCATGCGCCCCTGCAGATGTTTCATAAACCGATGAGCTCCGCAATTCGACACGGTCATTTTTTCGCAATTCGACACGCAGCAATTGGGCCGGTTGCGTAACCCTCTTAGCCGTTGATGTCTCGCGCAACTTCCCATTTACAAAGACAGAGAATGTGACGGGACTAGGAGAGATGAAACCAGTGACGTCGTCGTCTATTCCCACCCAAATCGCGAATAAACCATCCTTTAGGCATTCTAGTGTAACAACCCCCTGCGGCGTCAGAGACCATCCTCTATTGAAATGGCGCTTAGCTATTGATAAATCAAACCCATCAATACTCGCTGATTGCGGTTGAACATCGAACGAGAGCTGCGAAGATTCATTGCGAGTAATTCTCGATACCTTAGACATCGTCACCACGTAATCATCCTGCCACGCCGTAGTAACGCGCAACGCATTATTATTACAACTGATAACACTCGCGGCAAACATCGACCCATCTTGCAAGTACACGAATGACGGAAGGTTTTCTTGCACACTAGGGTCACTATAGAAAACGAGTGCTTCGATTTTTTCAACAGCTACTTCAAGTTCGGTGCCGCCCGTTTCGAATTTCACCTTTGCGTCATTGAGTGCTACAAAAAAACCACTGGCTACATCACTGACATCGTTTACTGTTTTCATCCGCAACAGATCTTCATTCAAATGCGGGGCTACAAAGTGAGGGCCTGCGATAGCAAGCACATACCGCAAATCTACCTTCAGCTTCTTCCCACTAGTGGTCTGCCACAGTAAAAAGTCGCCGTCGCTTTCGACTGGCCGTCCAGAAATTCTGGAAGAGTCTTGCAGGTAAAGGAATAGCGGCGACCGCATCACCGAAAGGTCCTTTGCGCCATGAGTAAAATCAAGCTGTAGCCACTCGCCAAGAGTTGGGTGCGCAAGAGCGCGTCCGTTTTCCCAGGTCAAAGCCGACAATTCAACTGCTGCCGAGTCAAGAAATCCATCAAACCATGCCAGGTCGCCACCCACATCTGCAGGGCCCGCAGCAGGATTTTGTGCCAAAATAGACAGCATTGTAGAGATTAGTAGATTCATCATGCCAATTCGGCAGTAATCATAGTAAAATCTGCGCGCTTTGTTGCTCGAATGTTGGCATTAGTTTTGCTGTATAGCACCGAGCTGCCAGGCGGCACTCACCAGAAAATAATGCATAAAGAACTCTCGTTTAATGCCGAAGCACGCGACGCCATCCTTTGTGGTGTCGAGAAGCTTGCCAAGGCTGTTGTTTCTACTCTCGGTCCTCAAGGTCGATGCGCTGTGCTCGACAAGTCTTGGGGCGGTCCTGTAATCACTAAAGACGGCGTTACTGTCGCCCGCGATATCGATCTTGAAGACAAGGCCGAAAATCTAGGCGCTCAATTAGTGAAAGAGGCTGCCACTAAGACTAACGACCGTGCTGGCGATGGCACTACTACTTCTACCCTGCTTGCATGGATGATTTACAAAGAGGCTTTACGCCACCTAGCTGTGGGCGAGTCTCCGAACGATATTATCAGTGGTATTCGCCAAGCGACGCGACAAGTTGTGACGCACATCACTAAACAAGCGAAGCCTATCAAGAACAACAAAGACATCAAGTCTGTCGCAACAATTGCTTCGAACAACGATGAAGTTGTTGGCGCTATTCTTGCTGACGCATTCAAGAAGGTTGGTGACGACGGAGTCATCAGCATTGAAGAAGGCAAGGGTCTCGACACTGAAGTAAAGATTGTTACAGGTATGCAATTTGATCGTGGCTTCTTGTCGCCGAACTTTGCGACCAATACCGAAACCCTAGAATGCCTATATCGAAAGCCACTTATTTTGGTTCACGAAAACAAGATCTCTAGTGTTCAAGAATTGTTGCCGGCGCTCGAGTTGGCAAAAGAAAACAAAAAAGCTTTATTCATCATTGCCGAAGACATCGAAGGCGAGGCTTTGGCTGCTTTAGTTATCAACAAAATGCGTGGTGTTATTGAAGTCGTTGCCGTTAAAGCTCCGGGCTATGGCGACCGTCGCAAAGAGATGTTGCAGGACATTGCTATTCTGACTAAGGCCAATGCCTTCATGGCAGATTCCGGTGCAAACCTAGACGCGATTACCATCGCTGATTTCGGTACTGCCGAACAAGTCATTATTGATTCTAACTCAACAACATTGGTCAAAGGCGCTGGTGCCAAAAATATCGTCAGCGCGCGCGCCGCGTTGATTAAGTCACAAATAGAAAGCACAACTAGTGACTATGACAAAGAGAAACTAGAAGAACGTCTAGCCAAGCTAGTGGGCGGCATTGCTCAAATTCAAGTTGGCGGTGCATCTGAAGCCGACGTTAAAGAACGCAAGTTTCGCTACGAAGACGCCAAGCACGCCACAGTCGCTGCGATTGCTGAAGGCATCCTAGCCGGTGGCGGCACAGCGCTACTGCGCGCTTCTGCTGCTTTGCGCAAGAACACGCTCAAGCTTTCCGGTGGCGAGCTAACAGGCCTTAAGGTTTTGGCTGAGGCACTCGAGTCTCCGATTAAAACCATCTGTGAAAACGCTGGGCAACACGGTGCTGTCGTTGCACGCAACGTGCTTAAAGAAAAGTCCCCAACATACGGCTACAACGCCTTGACTAGCGAATACGGCGATATGCTAAAGATGGGTATTGTTGATCCAACAAAAGTGACACGCACGGCTTTGCAAAACGCCGTTAGCGTTGCCGCTACTCTAATCACCACAGAATGCTTAATTGTCGAGGCTGACGCCGACGACGACCAGGCTGCCGCTGCTCATAACCACGCTCACTAATCATGGCTAAAACTAAAATTGCATTCACCCCGATTGAAGATCGGGTCCTTATTGAGCCAGCTGCTGCTGAAACAGTTTCGGCAGCGGGCATCCTTTTGCCGAACAGTGCCAGCGAGACACCACTACGTGGCGAAGTCCTAGCCGTTGGCGCCGGAGCTCTAAACAAAGATGGGAGCCGCGCTGAGTTACCAGTCAAAGTTGGCGACCACGTGGTTTACGCCAAGTTCTCAGGCTCTAAAATAGAAGTCGGTGGCTGCGAATTTTTAATCGTACGCGCCAACGAAATTCTTGCCGTCATTAACAGTAAATAACATCATGGCTAAACAAATACTTTTTGACGATAGCGCGCGCGAAAAACTTTTTGCCGGCATCGAAACACTCGCAAAGACAGTTTGCGTCACCTTAGGCCCTAGCGGACGCAACGTGATTCTAGAAAAATCTTTTGGCGATCCCATTCTCACTAAAGATGGTGTATCCGTAGCGAAAGACGTCGACCTAGACGATCCCTTCGAGAACCTTGGTGCTAAATTAGTCCGCGAGGTGGCCTCCAAAACCAACGATCAAGCTGGTGATGGCACTACAACCGCAACGGTATTGGCTGCCGACTTAGTCCGCCAAGGACTACGCCATATGGCATCAGGCGCATCCCCTACTTTATTGCGTCGTGGCATAGATAGCGCTGTCAAAGCAGCCGTTGATTCAATCGGTCAATTAAGCAAAGAGGTCTCCGGGCGCAAAGACGTTGCACGCGTTGGCGCAATTTCAGCCAACCAAGATTCAAATATCGGTGATATCCTTGCTGATGCAGTTGAAAAAGTGGGCGACAATGGTGTCATCACTATCGAAGAAGGCGATGGCTTTGAAACGACTCTCGAAATTGTCGATGGCATGAATTTTGACAAAGGTTATTTGTCACCTTATTTTGTAACCGACACGGCCAAGATGGTCGCCGAGTTTGAATCGGCCCTAGTGTTAGTGCATGAAGGCAAGATTTCTAATCTGCAAGAGTTCTTGCCTTTACTTGAGCAAGTTGCTCCTACTGGCAAGCCATTGTTGATTATCGCAGAAGATATTGATGGCGAAGCGCTGGCGGCTTTGGTGGTTAACAAAATGCGCGGCATTATGAATGTCGTAGCGGTTAAGGCGCCTGGCTTTGGTGACCGTCGCAAAGCAATGCTTGAAGATATTGCTGTTGTCACGGGCGCTACAGCAATCATGAACGATACAGGTAGCAGCTTAAATGAAGTTGGCCTCGAAGACTTGGGCGCTGTCAAAAAAGTACGCGTCGAAAAGGACCGTTGTATTCTAGTCGGCGGTGCTGGCACGAAGAAAGCTATCTCCGAACGTGTCTCTCAAATTCAAGCACAACTCGATCGTTCGACATCGACTTACGATGGCGAGAAATTACGCGAGCGCTTAGCCCGTATTTCTGGCGGCGTAGCTGTTGTGAAAGTTGGCGGCGCCACCGAAGCTGAATTGAAGCAACGCAAACATCGCGTTGAAGATGCACTGCATGCCACCCGTGCGGCCAAAGCCGAAGGCATTGTCCCTGGCGGCGGAACGGCCCTACTACGCGCTATTCCAGCTGTTGAAGCTGTGCGCAAAAAAGCGCATGGCGACGAGAAGTTTGGCGTCGATATCGTCATTGCAGCTCTAAGTTCACCGACACGCGTGATTGCCAACAATGCAGGCTTTGACGGTAATGTTGTCGTAGAAGATGTCATGGCACTAGACGGATGGTTTGGTTTTGATGCACTCAAAAACAAATACTGCGATCTAGGACGCGCTGGCATTATTGACCCGACTAAAGTTGTACGCTCGGCGTTAATCAATGCAGGATCTATTGCCGGATTGATTCTGATTACCAATACTTTGGTAACAGATGTAGCAAGTGACAGCGAGACGCCTGCCTAAGTATGAGTCAAAGCGACTATTACAAAGTCCTTGGCGTACCCCGCAATGCGGACGACGCCGACATCAAATCAGCTTATCGCAAGCTGGCTTTGAAGTATCATCCTGACCGCAATGAAGAAGAAGGCGCAGCCGATAAATTCAAAGAAGCATCTGAAGCTTATTCGGTGTTATCCAATAAAGAAAAGCGCCAACGTTACGACCAATTAGGGCACGATCGATTTGTTGGCGGCGGTGGCGGCAACCACAATGTTGACTTCAATGACCTTTCTTCCCAGTTTGGTGACATTTTTGGTGGCGGCGGCTCAATTTTCGAAACAATCTTTGGCGGCGGAGGCCAGCGCGCGCAACGCAACAACACAGGTCGATCGATGCGGGCAAATGTGGATATTTCACTTGCTGAAGTACTAAACGGAGCTAACCGCACTCTATCGATGCGTCGCAAAGAAAACTGTTCTAGCTGTGATGGATCTGGCGCTGCTCCTGGCGGCACTGTCGAGACCTGTGATGGCTGTCATGGACGCGGGGTTGTACAGCAACGCCAAGGTTTCTTTGTTACTCAAGCCGAATGCCCACGATGTGACGGCAACGGCCAAACCATTAGTAAACCTTGTGGTACCTGCCGCGGCACAGGCCTCGAGTCAAAACGTACTGAAATTGAGGTGACCATTCCAGTAGGCATTGAGGATGGTGCTCAAATTCGCCACACCGGCGAAGGCGAAGCTGGACGTAACGGTGGTCCTGCTGG
>CAWWAN010000082.1:0-7302 GCA_963934925.1 uncultured bacterium
AAGTACGGGACACAGCCGCTCAAGCTAGCGCAGCGTTGCATCAACATGCGGCGCGACAATATTGGGTGAAGCTGGCGGCGCGTGGCTCCGGGCTGCAGCGCTTTTATGCTGCTAATTATCTAGCGCATTACGCCGGGCCCATAGGTATTACCGTCCTGAAGTTGATAGATTCTGCCAGTAATCACAAGATTGGCGACCGCTACTCATTCGGAGAAATCAAGATTTGGGTGGTGGAATTGCAAGACTCTGGCCTAATGAGCCCGGTGCAGTGGCTCGATTCACCCGGAGAGCTCGACGATTCGCGTGTATTCGATTATCTCAGCGACGATACCGAGTTTATTTATGCTGGTTCGTCATTTGTTATCACCAAAGTTCCGACTTTACTTGCCGAGCAAATACGCGCTCTACTATAATTTGGCGCGATGTCTAGCAATTTTACTCCTGCAACCTTAGTCCTCGAAAACGGCAGTGTTTTCCGCGGACGCAGCATCGGCGTTAGTGGCCAACGCGCTTTTGAATTAGTCTTTCACACCGGCATGACCGGCTACCAAGAAATACTGACCGATCCCTCTTATTGCGGGCAAGCTGTGGTAATGACTTACCCACAAATCGGCAATTACGGTTGTGAAGAAGCGGCAAATGAATCGGAGCGCTGTTGGGCAGAAGCAATGATTATGCACCAGCTAAGCCCCATCACTTCAAGCTGGACGGCTGACTGTAGCTTACCTGAGTATTTAGAAAAGCATCAAGTGATGGCTATCGAAGATGTCGATACGCGCGAACTCACTTTATTGTTACGCGAGCTAGGTGCACAGCGCGCTGTCCTTAGCACCGAGTGTCACGATGCCGACGAACTATTGAAAATCGCACGCGGACACGCAAGTCTCGATGGCATCGATTTAACGACTAAGGTAAGTTGCACCAAGAGTTATGAATGGACTGAAGGTCTTGCTGACTCGATTACCTGGCAACCCAGTACCGTAGTTGCCGGTGCTCCAAAAGTTGTTTGTTACGATTTCGGAATTAAGCGTAATATTTTACGCAACTTGGTTTCTGCTGGCTTTGCCCCTACTGTGGTGCCAGCAAGTACTTCAGCAGCTGAAGTGTTGGCGCTAAACCCAGCTGGTGTCTTCTTGTCAAATGGACCTGGCGATCCGGCTGCTGTTACGGGTGCGATTGCTGCAGTGGCAGAGTTGGTAAAAACAGATTTACCCCTTTTTGGCATTTGCTTAGGGCACCAAATCCTGGCGCTGGCGATGGGCGGCAGCACTTTCAAGATGAAGTTTGGTCACCATGGCGCTAATCATCCGGTTATTGCGACCGATGGTAAACGCATCGATATCAGCTCGCAGAACCATGGCTTCGCTGTTGACCCTGACAGTCTTGCAGGAACGGGACTTGAAGTAAGCCACACAAATGGCAACGATGGCACTGTCGCTGGGCTCCAGCACACCTCTAAGCCTATTTTCTCGGTGCAGTACCACCCTGAAGGAGCTCCTGGTCCGCACGACCCCGAGCATCTTTTTCAGCAATTTATGCGGAACTTACACGCATGTTTAGGGTAAGTTAGTTAATCATGATTTGTACCCTAAGTTTAGCTTCCGCACTTCTGTTCTTCGCGCAAAGCGAAGATGTCCCAGCAACGGATAGTGACACACCACCTGCCGTCGAAGAAGAGCTAAAGATTGATCCTGCCGAGGCCCTGGCTAAGATAAAAGCGGCCATAAAATCTGAAAGCGATGTCGTCATTCTCGACGCTATAGCATACGCAGCCGAAGTCGAAGACAAAAAAATCATTGGTGAGTTTTACAAACTGCTTAAGCACCAATCAATCGACATACGTCTCGCTGCTCTCGAAGCCATGCGTTTCAACAAGCACGACGAAGCATTGAAGCGCCTGCTTTCTTTTGGCAGCAACAAACTGCTGGAAAACGATGCAGAATATCTAGCGGAGTACATCTATGCCCTTGGCCAAAAGGCCGACAAAAAAGCAGCTAAATTAATTAAAAATGATTTGGTGATGACCTCAGCTCACGACGGAGATGTTTTGAAAGCGAGGGTTTATGCTCTTGGCAGAATTCGAGAAGTAGATTCTATTGAGACCCTCCTGCAATTGAGTCAATCAGGTGGTGGCGGTCGTGGCGGCCGTCGTGGTCGTGGTGGCGCGACGGTAAAAATGCGCGTCGAAATTCAGACCTCGCTATCGATCCTAACGGGTGTTGAACTTGGAGATAAGGTGCTTGATTGGACTAACTGGTGGAGCGACAACAAGCGTTCATTCAAGGTCACGAAGGCTGAAGGTAAAATAGATGACCGCAAGCTACAAGCCAAATGGGATTCTCTGTGGATGACCGAAGAGCAAAAGGCGCAAGCGATACAAGACTTCAAAGACGAGCGTGCAAAAAACCGTAAAGACGGCAAAGGTGACGAAGACAAGAAAGGCGGCGACAAGAAAGATGACGACGACGGCCTTATTGATTTTTAAGCGACTGCGTCAAACTCTTAAATAGCTCAACTAATTTTGGTGGCTGCCCTGTACGCAGAATGCCAATTCTGAAAATGCGGCTGCTCACCCACAGCATGGTGACGATAGTGATAAGCATTAATATTGCCGAGCCCCACATGTCGAAGGCTGGTGGATCTGCTGCGGCGCGATTCATCATCACAAACGGTGTATAAAGTGGTATCCAGGTAAGCACCTGGGCAAGAGTTCCGTTAGGATCCCGCGCTACAAAAACCATAGTCATTAACGGCACCATTAGGATAACGGTGGCTGTACCCATGAAGTTTTGCGATTCTTTAATCGTGCTGCATAGCGAGCCAATCGCCAAGAACAAGCCCGAGTAAATTAAGTAACCGCACAAGTAGTAAAGGCCGAACAGCGGCAGCAAGCCTGAATTACTAATCACTTCAAGTAGTGTCGCTGCCCACTCAACTTGAGGCCCGGCCATGTACATAAGCACGCCTATCATGGACAACACCCAGCCCACCATCATGGTCATGCCAACACCGGCAATACCTATCAGCTTCCCGCTCATGATTTCCCATGGTGTTGCCGATGACAACAGCACTTCGATAATACGATTAGATTTCTCTTCGATAGTGTTATTCAGCAGCATGTTCACCACTGTAAAAATTGCAATCCACATCATATAGACGAAACCAAGGGGCGCGAACTGTCGGATAGTATCCGCCATACTCACCTTTTCTTCGCCCTCGTCTTTGCTTGGGTCGAAAGAAGTGAAGAGCATCTGTGTCGATTTAACCTGCGAAACTATTTCTTCATCAACGCCTAGGCGCTGGTATTCCTTGGCTCGTAAATGTTCGTTTAGCGCGCTTGAAATAGCTCGTGACAAGCTCATGTCGGCCAAGTTTTTTGCCCAAAATTGCACGCCGTCTTTTTCATCAAGCTGCTGAATCAAGCCAGCCGCCCCGCCACGCTTCACCTGTGCCGCAGCACCTTGAGGAATAATAATCACCGCAAACAATTTATTTTCGTCGGTGGTCAAGTATTTGTCACCCAACAAATATGGGCGTAAGCGCGAAACTATTTCGCCACTGTCCATCGTTCCTAGTTCGGTTGCTGAAATAATGCCCGTTGGCACGTCAACTTTAGAAAACGGGCGACGCGGGTCCACGAACTCGGGGGCGTCATCATTAAGACCGAGCTGCATCATGGCAACTGCTGAATCTACAGCGCCTGGCTGCATCAAGGAGTCTAAAGCGCCTGGATCTTGCTCAAGAAAGTCACTCATCATGCCATCAAGACCACCGGAAGGCATCTTTTCAAGATCAATCTCTTTGCCGACGCCGCCCTTGGCGTTAGCCATGTAATACGATGAAAGCGCTTCAGCGACTTTAGCAGCATATTGGCGGTCAACAGCAAGCTGCACCACGTCGCCCAACTCACCTGATTGATCAATCAAGATATAGTCGCGAGTCGGAATAGCTTTCTCTTCAAGCAACTGCGGTACTTTTATTGATGCTACCAGAATAATCGGAAACATTAGCAGGTTAATCCAGAAGCCTTTGGTGCGCGCGTTATCGGCGTATTCGCGACCGGCGATGATGAAGGAGTTATTCATGATTAACGTAGTGTTGCGACTTTGGCTTCTTCACCGACCAAATGCAGAAACACGTCGTGCAAATCAGGCTGGCGATATTCGAATGATTCGAGAGTGAGCTGCGCATCAAAACACTCGCTCATTAATTGTTGCGGTGTGCAGCCGTTGGAGATGTCAATATTTAACATTCCATCCTCATCGATATTACAGTCATTCACAGAAGGTAATTCAACAAGCTGTGCTGCCGAGAAATCTCCGGCGACACGCACTCGAGGTGGCAGCAAATCTTTCGCTTCTTGCACTGTGCCATCAAAAACTTTCTTGGCGGAGGCGATGAGCAAAATGCGATCACAAATACGCTCGGCATGCGACATAACATGTGTCGAGAAAATAATAGTGGCGCCTTCTTTATTTAAATCAGATATCACCTGCTCCATGACCTGCTGATTCGATGGGTCGAGACCGGAAAAAGGCTCGTCGAGAATCACGAAATCAGGGCGGTGAGCTATAGAGGCTAAAACTTGGACTTTCTGCCCCATGCCCTTCGACAATGTCTCCACTTTTGCGTTTGCAAAATCACCCAAACCGTAGCGTTCAAGCAACTCGAAAGCGCGCGTCTTCGCCTCAGAAGATGGCATGCCCTTGAGTCGAGCGAAATAGGCGATAATAGCCCACGCTTTCATCTTTTTATACAAACCCTTTTCTTCTGGCAGATAACCAATGCGATTACGCACATCCATTGCGCTGTCAGCACCCAGGATTGTGATGTCGCCACTACTTGGCTTCACGATATCGAGGATCATGCGAATGGTTGTGGTCTTACCGGCACCATTCGGCCCTAAGAAACCATATATAGAACCCTTCGGTACTTCGAGGCTCAAATCGCTAACAGCTGTGAAGTCGCCATAGCGCTTCACCAAATTCTTTAGTTGTAATGCAGTCATTATCTATTAACCAGAGCACTGTTGCTCGACATCTTCAATTTCTTTAGGCACACCTTCACTTAAGACCTGCGGGCCCTCTTTAGTAATGTGAACATCATCTTCAATGCGAACGCCGATGCCTCTGAATTGTTCTGGAACCATTTCGTCGGTAGGCGAGAAGTATAGCCCAGGCTCGACTGTCATCACCATACCTGCTTCGAGCGGGCGCGAATTGCCGTCGAGATAATACTCTCCGCAATCGTGCACGTCTAGACCCAACCAATGTGAAGTGTTATGTATAGTAAATCTTTTATAACTCTGTTCTTCTAAGCAATCTTCAAGCGTGCCTCCGATAATTTTCAAATCGATCAGGCCCTGCGCCAATACTTTGGACGCGATATCGTGCCCGCTATGAAAGCTATTACCGATTTGACAATTCTCGATAGTAGCCCTTTGCGCATCGAGAACTACTTGGTAGACATCGCGCTGAGCAGGACTGAATTTAGAATTAACTGGAAAGGTTCGAGTGATGTCGGCTGCATAGCCTTGATATTCAGCACCGGCATCAATCAAGAGCAAGTCGCCGTCGCCCAGCAATTGGTCGTTTTCGGTGTAATGCAAGATGCATGCATTTTCGCCACCGGCCACAATCGACGGGTATGCCCAGCCATCGGCGTGGCCGCCATGGGCGCGAAAATAATGATGCAACATAGCTTCAATTTCGTACTCACGCATGCCAGGCTCTGCTTGACTCATTGCCACACTGTGGGCTTCAGCCGAGATGTTAGCCGCGGCCAACATCAGAGTGATCTCGTCTTCACTTTTGATCAGACGCATTGCGTTAATCACTGGCGCGTGATCGACAATAACTTCCGGCGCCTGCTCGCCCAAGCGCGACTTTGCGCGCAAGGTAGCGCAACATTCGGCGACAAGTGCATCTAGCTCATCGTTGCTGCCAACAGAATGCCACAAACGCTTGGCAGCTGTGATAGCTTCCATCGCTGCACCATCAAATTCGTCGTTGACATCAGCGTTTTCAAAATCCAACTTTTCTTCCGCGCCTTCCGGGCCAAGTCGACGGCCATGCCAAGTTTCTTGCAAAGGATCTTTAGGCAGCACAAACAGGCATTCTTCATCGATGCCAGCAATGCCCTTAGCCAGTATCAAGCAGGCGTCGGCTTCGTGGCAACCCGTTAAATACCAAAACGACGATGACTGGCGAAAACGGAAATCGACATCGTGGTTACGCGTGACATGAGATGCGCCAGCGAAAATGGCGACATCGCCATCTTGCATTTGCGCGAAGAATTTTTTACGGTTGGCAGTGAACATAGGGAGAGGCTCTTAAGAGCGTCCCATATTTTCGTTGCGCACAGTGCTTAGGTCAAACAATTTAGGCTTACAAGCTTTATATCCTTGCCCATTACGCTTCATAGTCACAAATATCTTCGACAAATAAGGATCGAAATGGCTGCCGCCGTCCTTCTCGATGATAGTTAGGGCTTTCTCAAGCGGCATAGCCGATTTGTAAGAGCGTTTAGTCACCATCGCGTCGTAGGCGTCGGCAATAGCAACGATGCGACCTTCGAGCGGTATGGCGTCACCAGCGATGCCGCTTGGGTAACCACGACCGTCCCACCGTTCGTGGTGCGAGCGCGCGATGTCGGCCATGTCGCGCATACCTGGCAGCGCAGCAAGGATTCGGTCACCAGCAAGTGGGTGGCGTTTCATAATCGCAAACTCATCGTCGTCAAGCGCACTTGGCTTAAGCAGGATGTCATCCGGTACTGCAACTTTCCCGATGTCGTGCAGCAGTGCACCGATGCGCAGAGTTTCCATGCGCTCGTCGTCGAAACCCAATCGCTTACCCATTTCAACAGAATAAACGGCAACGCGTTGGCTGTGACCGCTGGTGTACCGGTCCTTGGCTTCAATAGTCTTACTCAGCGCGATTGCTGTTTCTAAATAAATCTTCCGTGAATGATCGGTCGACGTCGTCATTTCTCCGAGTGCCGCGTGTAGGTGATCAATAACCTGACGGACTTGCGAACAGCCAACCTGGGCCGTGCGTCCAGAGTAATCTCCTTTGCGCATTTGGTCGATCAAATTGTGAATGCTATTTAAGCCACGCAATGCAAATCGCATATACAAGAAGCAAAGTATTCCGGCGCCAGCCGCTATCACCAAACTAAATGAAGATACCATCGCCATCCATGGCGCGATCGGCAACTCGGCGCGCATGATTAATGTTCCCAGAGTTATGCGTGCCCCTTTAACCTCTGCGCTGAGTTGGTACTCATTGTTCGCTAATTTTG
>CAWWAN010000083.1:0-7293 GCA_963934925.1 uncultured bacterium
GTACACCTCACTATTCGTTGCTTACGGCCCCCTTGAAGAGCCAGAAGTCTTGGTACTGGTAGTGGCCTTCGGTACCCACGGCACTACAGCGCATTATTATGGTTCTCAGGTTTGCGGTCCTGCGGCAGCTAATATTTTACAACATGCCTTGAAATCGCGCGGAACATTGCCGCCTTCGGGCTTGGAATCAGGAGCTAATAAGGCTAATCTTGACTGGTAGCATGCTCGTCGCCGACCTCATCAACGCACTGCAAAAACGCGGATTATCTCCACAGCTGTGGCCAGCTCAAGCCCAGTCGCTTGACGGCGATTTGGTGCGTGCATGTTTCGATTCGCGGCGCGTGCAGCTGGGCGACATTTTTTGCGCTATTCCGGGGGATAGTCAGCAGGGTGCTGATTTTATTCAGTCCGCCTTAGATGCTCAGGCGTCCATGTTGTTGGTCGATCAAGTTCGCGAGCAATTCAGCTGCCCCCAGCTGGTTGTTGGTGATGAATTGGCGTTGGCTGCTGCCCACTGTGCGGACCTGCTAGCCGGGCGACCGAGTTCAAAGATGTGGTGTGCTGCTATCACTGGCACTAACGGTAAAACGACTGTTGCTCACTTGGTGCGTGGTGCCTTGCAGCGGTTAGATATTAAAGCCGCATCATGCGGCACTCTTGGCATGATTGACTTTAAAGGCATCACGCCGAATTTAAATACGACGCCAGCGGCTGATATCGTTCACTGTTGGCTTGCCGAATTGGTTGAGGCACAGTGCGAAGCGGCAATTGTTGAAGCAAGTTCGCATGGCATCGTGCAACACCGTGTTGCAGCAGTTGATTTCGACTGTGTTGCGTTTACTAATCTAAGTCATGAGCACTTAGACTATCATCACACTCTCGAAAAGTATGCTGCAGCAAAAATGCAGTTGATCAACAGCTTGCCATCCACGGCAATCGCTTTTGTGCCACACTCAAAAATGCTGATAGATTTGTGTAGCTCTGCAGCGGCAGAAATAATGAGCTGGTCCAGTTGCGATGCGCAAGCTGATGCCGTTTGTGAAATAACAGAATCGACAAATGGTGTTCAGGTCGCTTTCGATTGGAGGGATCAGCGGGGCGTCATAGAGAGTGCACTATGCGGATACCATAATGGTGAAAATCTTTTCTTAGCGGCATTGATGATGCTCTCTAAGGGATTGCCCATGCACGATGTGTGCTCCGCATTGTCTTCGCAGCCAGCGGCCGATGGGCGCCTTGAGCAGGTAGTTGTGCATCAAGGCTTAGCATTCGTTGATTACGCGCATACTCCTGACGCCCTTGGAAAAGTGCTGACCGCCTTGCGTACTAGCTACCCTGAGTGCTTTCTGAAAGTCGTTTTCGGCGCCGGTGGTGACCGAGATAATGCGAAACGTAAAGCTATGGGTAGAGCGGTTAGCGATCATGCCGATTGGTGCATACTCACTTCTGATAACCCACGTACAGAATCACCAGAGTCCATTATGGATCAAGTCGCGGCGGGTATTGATGATGGGGCGGTAGATTTCCACAGTATTGTGGAGCGTGATGATGCGATTCGTTTTGCAGTTGAATCTCTTGGCCCTAATGATGTGTTAGTAGTAGCAGGCAAAGGTCACGAGACCTATCAAGAAATCAATGGCGTCCGTCATTCCTTCGACGATCGTTTACAAATACGTGAGGCGGTGCAATGTCTGGCATGACCATTCATCAAGTGTACGCGGCATTGAAGACATCCTTGCCTAGCGAGGTGCTGAATACCGAGTTGCCCAAGGTGGAAGTTGATTCCCGGTTAATTACCGCGGGAGATGTTTTCGTCGCGTTGCCAGGTGCGCGCAGTGACGGCCACGATCACCTTGACAGCGCCATTGCAAACGGTGCGCAATTGCTAGTAGTGCAGCGCGATATGGGTACAGAATTTTCCGTCCCGCAAATTGTTGTTACAGACTGTTTGCAGGCACTTGCTGCTTTAGCAACTTTCCACCGCGCGCATTGTCGCGGGAAAGTGATCGGTATAACCGGTTCTGTCGGGAAAACGACAGCTAAAGATTTTCTGTTGCAATTGTTTTCTAAGAGCTCGCTCACTGCCTATGCTGCTCCTAAATCATACAACTCAGAGATTGGATTACCGTTGGCGATGCTTGGTGCGCCGCGCGATGCTGATTTTATCGTTCTTGAGTATGGCATCAACGAGCCGGGTGAAATGCAATATTTGATTGACGTCGTCAGGCCAGATGTGGCAACCATTGTGGCTATTGGTGCGGCTCATCTCGAAGGTTTGAGCGACTTGCAAACAATCGCCCATGAAAAAAATAGGTTATTACAATCGGTCTCGCCACGTGGATCGGTGTGGATAGATAATTTATGCTTGGAATTGCTGAACGAAGATGAACGCAGTTGGTTGGCGGAATCACACCTTTGCGATCACACGGCATACAGTTACAGCTTTGACGGCACTAAGTTCGCGGTAAATCACTCGCAGCTTGGCGAAGCAGAAGTGGCTTGTATTGCGCCGCATGAACTACGTCTAGCGATGTTGATGGCCGAGATCGCACTTGACTGCCAAGTTTCGCCCGAACATATTAAAGAGTCCTTGTCATGCTTAGTCAAGCCACATGGACGCCTTCAGCAGCTACGTATAGGCGACGTTGACTTTATTGATGACGCATATAACGCTAACCCGACATCCATGCTTGCTGCACTACGTACATTGTCAGAGTTGCCTTGTGGCGGCCGTCGCGTCGCAGTGCTTGGCTCTATGCAAGAGCTTGGATCAGAGCAACACGCATTACATGCGCAAGTAGGCCGTTCACTTGACGAGTTCGCCATTGATGTCGTGCTTTGTGTGGGCGAGTTGGCGTCTGTTATTGCCGACGCCGTGCCGCAGCAAATCCAAGTAGTGCGCGTTGCTGATTGCGCAGCCGCCTCGATGTTTTTATCCAACTATTGTGGGGCTGGCGATTTGGTTTTGCTCAAGGCTTCACGCGCTGACCAACTCGAGCGCGTCCTCATTGATTTCGAAGCACTTCTGTCTACTACTATAAAATGATTAACTGGCTAATCCCATTCTTGTCTGATTTATTCAGCCCCTTTGCTGCATTTAGCTATATTGGCGTTCGAGCGGGCGCAGCATTTATCTTTTCATTTGCTGTTGCCTTGGTAATTGGCAAACCCCTCATTAAGCGTTTGCGCGAAAGTAAGGTTGGGGAGCGCACCGATAACTCGGATTGCGGCGAAGTCGCAGAGGCCTACCGTAAGGCGGGCAAAGACGGTACGCCGACGATGGGCGGAGTTTTCTGGTTGGCATCGGTGCTGATTAGTACGATGGTCTTTGGACGTATCGATGAGCCGCTGGTCTTAATAGGAATGGTGCTGATGGTCGGCATGGGCACCATAGGTTTTTTCGATGACCAAGTTAAGGCGAATCCGAATGACCCACGTAAGGGTTTGTCGCGTAAGGCGAAAATGATTCCGACGCTGTTGCTAACACTTCTAGTCGTTAGCTTGCTATGGAAGCTCGGTGATGCACCTGGCTCGTACCCAGAATTCCGACATATTTTTATGCCGGTGTTCAAGGATTTAGTCATTGGCCCAGGGATGAGTTTGCTGGCGCTGGGTGCGGTGTTTTTCGTAGTACAAACAATGTGTATCCTCGGATTTAGTCACGCGGTTAATGTTACTGACGGCCTGGATGGCTTAGCAGTGGGAGCAGCTGTTCCGGTATTGGCTGCAATGGGTTTGAGTACTTATTTCGTCGGCAACTTGCTCTCGGCCAACTACTTGCACTTGCCTTTTATTCCAGGGTCGGGGGAGGTAACGATATTAGTAGCCGCGACTCTCGGTGCTAGCCTAGGTTTCTTGTGGTTTAATTCGTCACCCGCATTAATATTCATGGGCGACAGTGGATCGTTACCGCTTGGCGCGGCAATGGCTTATTTCGCGATTGTCTCAAAACAAGAAATACTGCTTATTCTGATCGGCGGGGTGTTCACCGTTGAAGTGGCCTCCAGCTTGCTGCAAATTTTGTGTTACAAGCGTTTCAGATGGCGCCCTTTCCGAAAAGCGCCTATTCATCATATTTGGCAACTTGATGGGATGCCAGAAGCTCGCATCGTCGCCAGATTCTGGATAGTATCCGCGTTGTTTGCTAGCTTGGGCTTACTCCTTATTAAGTTGCGTTAATCGACGGTGGTAACTTCCAATAAGTTTATGCCTGCGACACTTGCGTTATTCGCATGTGTAGGGGCGTTGGCCGTTTTGGGCTTACTCGTCGCTGTTTCATCGGCTCCCCCCGGAGAAGCCGGAGACGTGTTGTTGCGCCACGGTTCATTTCTGGCGGCCGCTGCCGTAGCTTTTGCCGTTGGTCTCCGTCTCAATCCGCAACATGTTCGTAATTATAGTGTGCACGCTAGCGTTGCTTTGTGGGTGTTGCTTTTTTTGATGTTGGTTACGAAATTGGGGTACACAGCTAACGCTGCCACTCGCTGGATTCAGGTCGGACCCGTTTCGTTGCAACCGTCACTATTCTTGCAAGTACTGTGGCCCATTTTGTTGTCATCATGGATTGCGAAAGACCCGTTACGCGTGCAATCGGTCTCGCCAATTTTTAAAATGATTGGCTTCTTTTTCGTGCTGATGCTGCCGGTGTTGTTACAGCCAGATTTTGGTTCTGTTGTTATTCTGATTGCGGTTTCTGGATGCGTTATGTTGTTCGCCGGTTTGCCTTTCCGGGTGTTGCTGGTATCTGTGCCATTATTATTGGTGGCAGGAGCCTTGGCCGTGTTTTCTTTTGATCACGTACTGTCACGTATTGACAGTTGGTCTGGAGGTGTTCCTGAACAAGTAATGCGTGCTCAAGACGCGTTCCGTTACGGCGGCTGGTTTGGGGCTGGGCCCGGCAACGGCGTACTTAAATTCGGATATATTCCTGAGAGCACCACCGACTTTGTATTGGCTTTAATAGCCGACGAATGGGGTATGATTGGTGTTCTGATGGTTTGGTCTTTGTTTATGGCCTTTACTTTTTTTGGCTTGCGCGTAGCCCGACAATCTAGTCATCGTTACGGTATATTGTTGATGGGCGCAACAACTGTGGTTATTTCCTTTCAGGCTGCTTATAACATGGCAATGGTTGTAGGTGCTTTACCGGTAAAAGGTCTACCATTACCTTTCGTTAGTCGCGGCGGTTCCTCTCTGATGGCGTTGGCGTTACTACTTGGTATTGCCATCAATTCAACTCGTAGTCGCATCCGTACTCAATCCGCTCCCTTTGGTCTCAAATGAACAAGCTCACAAAAAACGCATTACTCGGCTTCTTTGCTCTTTTTTCAATAGCAATGCTTGGCTCTTACTTTGGCTCAGAAAAATCAAATCCCGAGGACGCCGAACCATCGGCGGTCATTGTTCAACCTAGTGATCTGGATGCTGTGCGTTTGTTGCCTAAAAATCAGCGGCAATATATAAAACCTGATAACTTTAATCCTAATTCGACGGCAGCGCCAACGACTTCGTCGGGCGGAACTGCTCAGGCAATTCCAATGCCCGCCACTTTCTCAAACGATGTGCGGGTTGTTGTCGTTCGTCAAGGCGATACTTTGGGTGCAATCGCGAAACGTGAACTTGGTGAATCAAAACGCTATAAAGACATCATGCGCTGGAACGGTATCAAAGACGATACCGGTATTCAGATAGGTATGGAATTACGCCTTATGCTTGATGAAGTTGCGCCGGAAGTCATTCCCGTAAAAATGGGGCCTACAACTCAGCAAAGCTACACCGTGCAATCAGGCGATTTCTTGGGTGGAATCTCACAAAAGTTTTACGGTACTAGCAAAAAAATAGATGTGATATTAAAAGCGAATAACCTTAAAAACGCAAACAGTCTTAGCGTTGGTCAAACTTTAATTATTCCTGCTGAATAATGCGCGTGGCGTTTGTGGGTGGAGGTACAGGTGGGCATTTGACTCCCGCAATTGGCATTGCCGAAGAATTGATGTCCCGAGGTCATCAAGTTGAATTTTGGCTTAGCGGTCGCCAAGTCGAGTTGAATTACATCGATGATTCTATTTCGCATCGCAGCCTTGGCATCGACGATTCCACGTTGCCGCGATACTTTGCAGCATTAGCGTCCTTCCCACGCGTGCGCAAATATTGTCGCGATTTCAAACCTGATTTATTGGTCAGCCTTGGCGGCTACGGCGGTGCTACTGCTCTGGCTGCCTTGCCGCGACCCTTGGTTTGCTTAGAAGGTAACGTGGTGGTTGGCAAAGCAGTGCGCTTAGTTAGTCACTTTGCCAAACGAGTGCTGGTTATGTTTGACAAGACCGCCGGTGATGTACCACGGGCAACAGTAGTTGGCCCGATTTCTCGCAGCGCGACGGCTCTGCCTAGTCGTGAACAAGCCTGCGCTAAATTTGACTTAGATCATCAGCGACCAGTGTT
This sequence comes from uncultured bacterium, assembly GCA_963934925.1. Lineage (GTDB taxonomy): Bacteria > Planctomycetota > UBA1135 > UBA1135 > UBA1135 > JAPKEZ01. Next base: position 6,439 of record CAWWAN010000083.1, read on the forward strand.
GCTGACCATGGGCGGCTCGCAGGGTGCACTTAGCTTGAATCAAGCCGTAATCGAGATGCTCCCCGAGTTGAAGCGCTTGAATTGGCAGTTACTTTGCTTGTGTGGCCCGAACAAGCAAGCAGCAGTGCAGGAGGCCGTTGAGGCAAGCGGCGTAGATGCTGCAGTGCTTGAGCATTGTTCAGACATGGGTTCTGCTTATGCCGCAGCTGATTTCATGCTAAGTCGTGGCGGGGCGTCGACATTGGCTGAGATTTGGCTAAACCAAACGCCAACTATGGTCATGCCTTATATGCACAAAGATCGTCAACAGCAATTGAATGCCGAGCAGCTTGCACCTGGCGTCCAGATCTTTGATGGCGGTGAAGAAAGTCGCAGGCGGCTTTGCGCATTGTTGGCTAATGCAAATATGCGTGAGCAAATGTCTCAGTCCCTGCGTGAATCGCTTGTGGGGGATGGGCGCAAAATTGCTTGTGATACACTAGAAGAAATCGTGGGTGAAAAAGCATAAACTATGGGCGTGCAAACATCCATCGCTAGCGCTGCTGGTCTCGACAAACTTGCCTTAGAAAATGGCAAGGTGGTGGTTTTTGTTGGAGTGGGCGGTTGTGGTATGCGTGGCCTAGCGACTTTCTTTCTGCAAGCCGGATGGCAGGTTTACGGCTGCGATGCCAAACCTTTGGCTGCCGATGACAAACTACTCAAGTTAGGTCTAGAGGTTTGTGATGTCGGCTCGGTGCCACGTGCATCATGGGTGGTGCGTTCAGCGGCCGTGCCGGCAAGTGACATGGTGTTTGAAGAGTGCATCGCTGAATCCGCTCGTCCGTGTCTGTATGCCGAGTTCCTCGGAGAGATATC
>CAWWAN010000084.1:0-7183 GCA_963934925.1 uncultured bacterium
GCGCACCAACCAAAGAGTGGCAACGGATGAAATAAGCATTACCGCAATACCAATAGGGGCTCGACTCACGCCGCTGTCGTTGGCGTCGAAAAAGCGCGATACTGTGTGAGCCACCAAGGTTAGGCCCGTTGCCAAAATCAAAATACCTTGAAACAGCGAGGCTAGACTCTCAGCTTTGCCGTGGCCCCAAGGGTGGTCGGCATCTGCGGGGCGCTCGGCTTCGAGAATTGCCCACAGCACCAATAACGAGGCACAAACATCAAATAAAGAATCCGCAGCCGAACCAAGTATTCCGGATGAATGAGTTGCCAAGAAAGTGATACTCTTTATGACTACCAAGCCTAAAGCCACTTTCACCGTCGTCTTGGCGGTGAGCGAACGCAAGTTTTTTTGCAGTGGGTCGGGTGGCGTTGTCATTTACCTAAAGATAGACTTTCCTTGTGATTAGACCAACACACATTTTGCTGTTAGTTGCCGTTTTAGCGGCTGCGGTGATGTTTGTGCTTTTTTCAGGTCCTGACATTACCCCAGCACCAGTTGCTGTGGAAGTAGAAGATGTGCAGCAATCAGAGGTTCAAGGCGCCGAACTCGAAGAGGTTGTATTGCCGTTACCTGGTAGTGGCCCCCTGCAAGTACACCTCGAATATTTGGGTGACGCTAATTACCAATCACCTACTTACGACGGCAACCTCAGCGGGAAAGTTTTAAATGTATACGGCAAGCCACTACCTTTGGCGCGTATCGAAGTGGTTGGCGGGCCGCAAAACAAAAATTTTGCCATCAGCAATAACGAGGGCGAGTATCAATTGCGCGGACTGCTGCCCGGCATGCACATCTTTCGCATTTACTCCGGCGCAAGTGCTGAAATAGTACGTATGCAATATGTTGCACGTAAAACGACTCGTGACTGGCACATTGGGCAATCCATCTCGGCCACGTTCGAAATTCGCGATCACGAAAACAAAGTTCTCGAAAATGCGAAAGTACGCAGCGATTTTGGTCTACGCGAAGCAACATCGAATGAAAAGGGTATTGCGGTGCTGCATGGCATCCCGAGCGGCGGGCGGGTGGTTATTGATGTGTTGGCCGAGGGGCATGTTGCGACACGTCACGAATTGAATCTCTATGCTGCCAACACCACCGATGTTATTAAGTTATCGCCACTAGAAAAAGGTGGCCGTATCGCTGGTCGCGTAAAGTCATGGCCGGGTGGCGATTTGCCAACGATTACGATTGTGCCACGCACCGCTGAAAACCGTAGTGGCATGACCGTGTGGGAAAAATTTCAGGATGTTCCTGTCGACAACGAAGGTTATTTCTCCTTCGACGACTTGCCAACCAACCAGTTGCTAGATATTCGCGTTAATCATGCGCAAGGTATTTGTGAACCGCGTGGCCGTGCGCTGACTGCAGGCAGACAAAGCCCGACGCGTTGTGATTTTATAGTGCGTTTGTCGCAGGCGAAAGTGAGTGGCCGTGTAATCAACGAACATGGCAAATCAATAGCAGGCGCCGCAGTCGAATTACTGGCTGACTCGCCCTTAAAAGTTTTAGCAGCCATGTATCCTTCAATAGGCAGCCAGAGGTTGTCGGCACGTTTGCCGATACCGTCGCAGCTGAGAAGAACCACTCGCACCGATAAGCGCGGCGCGTTTAGCATTGCCTTGGGCGATCATATTCAAGGCACCGGTAGTCTGCTGCTTAATGTTGACATGAAAGGTATGGTCAGCGCTCAGCGTGTGATAAAGAAGGTAGGAACCATGGTCGAGGTGACTCTGCGCAATCAGCGTGGCGGCGCATCGCTTATTTTGTCGCGACGGCTTGATGGAATATTGCCGCGGTGCGAATGGCTGACAGTGCCGGCTGCGTCCGAAGCTGCTGGTGAGCGCGTTAGCGAATTGCTTGAAGGGTATTACCGGCTGCACATTTCTCGTGGGGGCCAAACGATTTTCCGAGAAGACAAGTATTGGATATCGGGCGCGACTAAAATAGTATTATGATAACCATCAAACTCGGCGAAGATTTGTCGGCAGATGTTTTGCGGGCAGTGGCACGCGGAGCAGAAGCTAAATTAGCGCTGCCGTCCGCAACCTTAGGGCGAATCAAAAAAGCTCACGCTGCAGTAGAGGAAATCCTGAAAAGCCCAAAGCCAGTTTATGGTGTGTCTACAGGGTTTGGCGCGTTGGCCAAAGAACGCATTTCTCCAGAAGATAGCGGCACGCTGCAAAGCAACTTATTGCTATCACATGCGGTTGGTGTTGGCGATGACATGTCGGCCAATGAAAAGCGGTTGGCTTTATTGCTGCGCATTCAGTCGATGTGCCGTGGAGTTTCGGGCGTGCGTCCGCAATTGGTGCGCTGGTTAATAGCAATGTTTCATTCGGGTTGGTTGCCGCGCGTTCCCGAGCAAGGTTCGGTTGGCGCCTGCGGAGATCTGGCTCCGTTGGCACATATGGCTTTACCTGTTATTGGTGCCGGAGAAATGGTCAGCCCTAAAGGTAAAATTGTTTCTAGCAAAAAGGCGCTCAAGAAAATAGGTTTAGAGCCACTCGAACTTGTCGCAAAAGAAGGATTGGCGTTAATCAATGGCGTACAAATTTCAAATGCGGTTGGGCTAGCGGCATGGGGCGCAATGTGTGACTTGTCCGTGACAGCTGACATCGCCGGCGCATTATCATTAGAGGCGCTAATGGGTAGCCATTCTCCATTTGATGCGCGGGTCACAAAAGTTCGTCCACATAGCGGGGCTGTTGCAACGTCGGCGAACATGCGCAAGTTGTTGGCTAAATCGCAAGTCAAAAAATCGCATGTTCAATGTGAGCGCGTTCAAGACCCGTATTCTTTTCGTTGTATTCCACAGGTGCACGGTGCAGCTAAAGATGCCCTCGCTCACCTTGGCGACGCTTTGATTCTAGAGGCAAACTCTGCCACTGATAATCCATTAGTATTCCCGGACGAGGGCGACTCTATTTCGGCGGGCAACTTTCATGGGCAACCGATTGCAATGCCACTTGATTATGCCGCCAATGCCATTTGCGCATGGGGCAACATCTCTGAACGTCGCATGAGCACATTGATTCACCCTTCGATGTCAGGGTTACCGGCGTTTCTTACGCCACACCCCGGCTTGAACTCTGGATTGATGATTACCCAGGTTGTGTCGGCGGCTTTAGTGAGCGAAAATAAAAATCACGCGAATCCCGCAAGCAGTGACACTATCACCACTTCTGCTGACCAAGAAGACCATGTTTCAATGGCTAACTTTGCCGCGCGTAAGCTGCGCACGGCGGTGATTAATGCTCAACGCGTTATCGCAATTGAATTACACGCTGCCGCACAAGGCCGTGAATTTAATAGAACATTAAGGGCCGGAGTCGGCGCACAAGCGGCCTATGAGTTCATCCGCAAGAATGTTCCGCCGCTTAAAAACGATCGTTATATGACTCCCGAATTAGATCGTATTACTGCTTTAGTTGCAGATGGTTCAATCCGAATTGCTGTCGAACGCCAAGTGGGTAAGCTACGTGAGTAGCAGCGGATCAAAGTTCGTTATTTGGGTGGCGCTCATTGGCAACAGCGTGATTTCAATTATGAAATTTGGAGCGGCATTCATATCTGGCTCGTCGGCGATGCTGTCGGAAGGTATTCACTCTTTAGTCGACACGGGTAATCAAGTATTATTGCTTTACGGCATTAAACGCGCTGCCAAGCCCGCCGACGAAAATTTTCCTTTCGGCCACGGCAAAGAAATATACTTTTGGTCATTCGTGGTGGCGGTTTCAATTTTTGCGGTAGGTGCAGGCGTATCCATCTACGAGGGCATACACCATTTGCGTAACCCGCGTCCGCTCGAGTCCATGACGATGAACTATATCGTGCTTGGCCTGGCATTTGTTTTTGAGGCCTTCGTTTGGTTTTTTGCTGTCAAAGAATTCAAACGCGTAAAAGGTAACCATGGGTTTTTAGACGCTGTTAAACGCAGTAAAGACCCCTCACTGTTTGTGGTGCTATTCGAAGATACTGCCGCCTTGCTCGGACTATTAGTTGCACTAGTCGGAATCTATCTAGGCGACGTGCACGATGTCTGGTGGGCTGATGGCGGCGCGTCAGTAATGATCGGATTAATCTTGGCGGGCACTGCGGTATGGCTAGCATACGAAACCAAAGGTTTGCTCATTGGCGAGGCGGCGTCTCCCGCAGAAGTGCAGGGCATCCGCGATTTGGCTAATGTCGTGGACGGTATCGAGCATGTCAATGAGGTGCTTACTATGCATATGGGCCCCGATTATGTGTTGGTTAACTTGAGCGTCGATTTTGACAATGACATACTCGCAGGGCAGGTGGAAGAAACTATCGCCGCGCTAGATTCCGCTATCAAGCAACGCTATCCTGTGGTTAAGCGTGTTTTCGTGGAAATAGAATCTCGATGAATAAATACTTGTTACAAGCAAAAGTTTTAAGCCCTGGTGGGTCTACCGCCGCGGTGCTTAAGCGTCGCCTAGAGCTGGTGACCGAAGCTGTTAGCCAGCGTTATTCCGACGTGTTGGCCTGCGATATAAACCTTCTCGATGGCGAAAATTTTATTTGCGAATTAAATCTCGGCGGCGAAGACAGCCTAGCAAAAAGCGGACGCCTCGTCGAGATGGTATGTGAGCTAACCCTGCGCTTGACTCCAGTGAAGTGCCGCTTTGCCTTTGGGCAAAACGAAAACGAGTTATTGGCTGCTTTCGAAGAGGCACAGCGTAATCGCTTGTTCTTCGCCGCGCATGGTTTCGACGAGTTGTCTAATAGAAGTTTGACCGGCGCCGTTTCGTCTATTGGCGGATTGCTCTGGGACTGGACCGAACGTCAATCTCAATTTGTCCGCGCATTATTACGCGACGGAGTTGTTGTGGTAGATGCTAATAACGATCTCCAATTTGTAAAAGAACGCAAACGGCGTGAGCTGTCTGCGTTCTTTAAAGTTAGCCCTTCGGTAATTACCGAGTGCTTGCAAGCTGCAAATGTTAAGCGTTTCCGTTATCAGGTTTTCACCGCAACTGTAATGCTCGACAAGTCTGTAGCTTGCGAAGTCGTTACCGCTTAAGGAATATCTAAGCGGACGGTGTTACTGTCAGTAACAAGGCCCCCTGATAAAGATTGCAATTCCATGAATGCCGTTTTGCCGCTTGCTCCGCCTGGCACTACCTTAATGACAGCCATTGTGCCAGATGCAGTTGTTGTACCAGTGTGAACGATACCGTTGAACGATGCGAAGAAAGGGCTTTGATCTGTAAGCGAGTACACAATTCGGTAAGGCGCAGATGATGGAGCGTTGTATCCAGTTAGCCAGAAGTTTGAACCCGCTGCAGGATTATTGCTCGTAGTGGCTAGTGTAATGGTGTTGTTGCCGCCACCGCCGCCACCGCCAGCAGCGTCAGCCGCTTCCATGCAGTCGAAGAAGTCAGGGCGTCCGTGGCCGGTGTAGATGTCCTCGCCTGCTGAACCTATGTCCACGCAGTTATCAAACAACATTTGTTCGATTTCGTTTGGCGTTGAGCTAGGGCTGGCAATCATCATCATTGCAATCACACCATTCACGATAGGCGTTGAGAAGGATGTGCCACTTGCAGTACCGTTGCCGCCACCGTTTGTAGTTGTGCGTATGCTGTCTCCAGGAGCCACAACATCAACCCAGGCACCGTATGTTGACCAGCTTGTGCGATTGTCCGAGGAATTGGTCGCGCCAACCATGATCACGTTTGCGTGATCGGAGCCGTTAACTTGATTACCACCGTTGCCAGACGCCCAGCTCATCAAACCATTTTGACTGCGAACGTATGATCCGGTCGATTCTACACTGCTGCTTTCGCCGCCAGAGTAGCTTACCGAAACAGCGCGTGCGCCATTATCAACAGCCCAACGTGCTCCGTCGGTTAGGTCCGAAAGGTAAGCGCCGCCACCTGATGAATTCGAGCATCGAACAGGCATAAGCTTGATATCCCAAGCCATGCCTACCACTCCAACGCCATTGTTACCAATTGCGCCTACGCAACCTAAAGTCATGGTGCCGTGGCCGTTAACGTCTCCGACTTGGCCACCACTTGATTGTTCTACCCTATCAGCAGAGTTGTACCCTGAAACTAAGTTAGCTTGAAGGTCGGGGTGATTTAAATCAACGCCAGTATCAACAGTGCAAGCAATGAAGACGCCATCGCCAGTTCCGAAATCCCACGCTTCGGCTGAGCGCATTTTTGAATGCTGCCATTGCGAATTAAAATTAGGATCGTTCGGTGTAGTGTTCACCGGGTAGAGCATGTAATCAGGTTCGGCGTATTGAATTAAGCCGGTGTCCATAAGAACCTGCGACAGGCTGTTTTCGCTTTGACCTTCGGGCAGAATAATAACGTATTCGTCGGTAGCCTTGACGTATTCAATCAAGCCATAAGACGAAAGCAACTGCGACGCTTGGTCGCGTGTAGTTTCATTCTGTAAAGGACGAACAATTAAGCGGCCTGTGAATTCACGGACGCCGGCTTGTTCAACGAATTGCGCCACGTCAGTGCTATCGATAGCACTTTGCGGTGAGGCGAGGAGGATGGAGCTAAGTAAGAGGGAGATGTTCATTAATAATGGACGGTAAAAGGGAAAGATTGTTCCATGAACTAGAGAGCTAATTCTGGAGGACGAGCAATTACAGCTTTTGTTGAGTCGATGTAAATCGGTCGCTGTAAAAGACTTGGGTTCTCAACTATAGCAGATAAACACGATTCGGGTGTGTCAGACACGGTGAAATTGCTACGCATCATCTGCGAGGGGTGTGCGAGGTCGAGCTTTGAGAACAGGTCCTGAAGCTCAGCGAGAGTGGGGGGGTGATCTAAGTAGTGACGGAATTCGGCGTCACGGCCGGCGTCCGCAAGCAACTGCTTGAGACTTCGACACTTCGATCAGTTTGGGTTAAACCAGACGGTTGCAGACATTTATTTGGGTGGTGGATGTTTCTTTGTGGGCTAAAATACTATTTCTACTCGAGTTGCGTTAGACGAGTGATCTAGAGGAGAAAGGAGTACGTATGCAAAATGCATGGTGCGTCCCACAAATGATGATGGGATTGGCCCGGTGACCATCCGCGCAGTAGCATTTCCAAGCAAATCTAGATTACCCTGGAAGTCTAGAAAAAAACTAGAGTAAGCCGCAGATCGAG
>CAWWAN010000085.1:0-7164 GCA_963934925.1 uncultured bacterium
GATATACGCTAAAGAGATGAGTACCGCGAACGGAATCGAAAGGGTAATCAGCAGCGTGTATGGTAGGCTGCGTAAAAAGAAGAACAGCACTAGGCATGCGATTAACCCACCAAGCAGCGAGTCTTTAATTAGTGAAAAGACGCTGTCGCGAATCATGTCTCCTTGGCTGAAGTAAACCGAGAAATTAAAGCGACCCAGGACGGGGTCGTTTGGCAACACGTTGTCGAATAGATCGTTTAGGCGATTGCAGACATCAAAGGTGTTGGCAGAACTTTCTTTGGAGATGTTGCAAGAGGTGGCATAGTCTCCTCCAAAACGAAACATAAACTCTGGAGCGCTGCGTACTTCCTCGACTCGCCCAATGTCTTTAATGCGAAAGCCATCTCGCACCGGGAAGTTCTCTATTTCTTCAATCGATTTGAATCTAGAGTCGACTCGAATGATGGTGCGTCCGCTGGAAGCATCGAGATCTCCGACTGGCGATGAAACATTATCACCTTGAAGGCGGTTCACTAAAGCACCAATGTCAATGTTGTTGGCGAAAACGCTTTCTTCATCTAGCCAGATGCGAATCGACAAAGGCTCGAGGCCCCAAGATGTTGCGCTTGCCACGCCATCAACAGCTTCGATGCGGGGAAGGAGCACGTTGGAGATTAAGTCCTGCGCAACGCCGCGTTCCATGTCAGGAAATTGAACGCCCGCAAACATAATGGGTATGGAGCTCATACCTCGGCGGTTAATACGAATACGGTCTACCTCGGTTGGTAGCAACGGCCGCGCCCGCTCGACGTGGTCAGATATCTCGGCGTAGACTTCGTCTATATCTACATTGCCAGGAAAACTAATGTTAATCTCTGCCGAACCTTCACGTGCTACGGAATAAATAGAGTCAATGTTGGGGATCGCTCGCAGCTCTTTTTCGAGCGGCTTAATAATTTTCTGTTCAATCTCGGTTGGGTTGGCGTTTTCCCACGAGGCATTAATCGAGATCTCTGATGACCCCATGCCATCCGGTACTAAATCGAGCTGTATGCGTTGCGTCGCAATAAAGCTCATGCCAAGTAACGAAATGCTAATCATTAACACCGCAGTAGGGCGATGGACTAATCCAAAGAAGAACCTTTGTAATCTTCCCCGTGGTTGCTTAGACATTTTGCTTGCCCCATTTCGCCATGATGGCGTAACCGCAAGGAATGACCACCAAAGTTAAAATCGTTGCGCAAATTAGACCGGACATCACAACCAGGGCCATGGGTGTCCGCAATTCTGAGCCATCAGCGCCACCCAATATCGGAATCCATCCTGTCATTGGCAGCATGCCCAAAACAGTAGTAACGGTCGTCATTAAAATAGGACGCAGTCGTGCTGAACCGGCTTCGAGAATAGAGCGGTTAAGATCATAGCCACGTTTTTGGTTTTGGTTAATACGGTCTACTAGGACGATGGCATTGTTCACTACAATTCCGGCAAGGATTACTGCGCCGAGCAATGCAATAACTGAAATTGGGGTGTTGGTCGCGGCCATCACCCAAATCGCTCCGGCAGCTGCCATCGGCACCGTGCACAAAATGAGCAAGGGCTGCAGTAGTGATTCAAACTGCGCAGCCATCACCGCGTAAACTAAGAAAATGGCTAAGGCCAAGGCGAAAGACAATGAACTGATGGCCTCTTCCATTTCTTGAGTCTGCCCAGCAATATTAATGCGGATGCCCAGTGGTGGCGACATCTGTGAAATTCGCGCCTCTACTGCATCGCGCACTGTGCCTAAGCTTGCACCACTTGTTGAAGCACTTAAGACAGCCGCGCGTCGTGATCGAATATGGCGAATGTCGGACGGTCCGTCCGCGAGGCTAAAGGTTGCCACCGCGCTCAGAGGTAGTGGATGCGTGGCTTCCGGATTCACCGGTAGATTCTTTAGCTGCTCAATTCGGTTAAGGGACATTTCGTCGGCGCGAATGCGAATGTCAACGCGCTTGTCACGACCGGGGAAGGTCGATGCGGTCTCGCCCTCGACTGCCATCCGCAAACTTTTAGAGACCTGTGTTGCCGTCAAGCTGTGACGCGCCAACTTATCGCGGTCGAGGCTGATACGCAATTCAGGGTTTCCGCGGCGCAGTGAAGAACGTAAGTCATCTAGGCCCGGCACACCAGCCAACAGCTTCTGCAATTCGAATGTGGTGGATTTTACGTCTACAAGATTTTGTCCAACCACTTCTATCTCGAGCGGAGCATTAAGCGCCAAGACTGTTGGACGGCGTAAGTTGTAGCGTGCAAGCGCAGGTTCGTTGTTAAGGATGTTACGCACTTGTGCTGTTACCACTCTCTCTAACGCATGTGCATCGTCGCTGTCGGGGTCAAGGCGCACGCTGAGCTGGGCAGTGTGCGGACCCGATTCTTCTTTGGCTACCGTTTCGCGGTCGGTGCCTGCTGAAACGGAGGTCTCAAGCACGCCTTCAAGAGCCTTGATCTTTAACTCTAGATTGCCACTAATACGATCTGTTTCGTTGAGAGTATTGCCAGCTGGGTAAAACAACTCGGCATGTAGCTCTCCTTGCATCACGTCAGGCAGCAACTCGCGCCCCATGTGTCGTGTAATTGAAAAACTGTAAATCGAGACGAACAAGGCAAACATCAAAATTAGCGACGGGCGTTTAATAGCGCGCCTTAATACGGACGGATAAACTCTTTCGCATAAAGAAAAGACCGCATTAAATACTTTTGATGGTATGTATAAAATCCAGCGCACCAGTTCAAGTAGCGCGCCGCAGAGGAGCTTTATCAAAAACATTGCTCCGCCAAAAATATCAAAAACTAAACGCGCAATTAAAGTCGTGATGGGCAGAACGCCCACCCAAGCAAAAGGCATGAACAACACTAAGCCAACGAATCGCGAAATCGCAATTCTTTTTTGCATGTCGACCGGCACCGGATTGAAATCTAGTTTGGTGGCAGCGTCGGCACCAGGTTTAATCCATTCGTCGTCGAGACCCGGCACGTAAATACCCAGAACATAAGCCGAGAATGCGCCTGTGAAAATAGCGAGAACAACAAACAGCTTGTTACTAGGAAAGCCAAGGCGGCGGTGAATACTGCCGCTACGAATGAAGGGGATTAAATTGTCCACCATCTTGGTGAAGCGTTCGCGCCAGTTGACATCGTCGCTCTCCGACACATTGATGCGCGCCGCCAAACCAGGTATGAGAAACAAAGCAATGGCTAGTGAGATCAATAGCGAAGCCACTACGGTTAGCGCCTGGTCGCCAAAGGTTTGCCCGGCGATGCCTTCAACGAAAATTATCGGCGCAAATACTGCGATGGTGGTTAGGGTAGAAGCGACAACGGCGCTGCCTACTTCGCGTACGCCGCGAATCGCCGCGTCGCGTGGGCTGTCGCCTTCTTCGCGACAACGTGTAATAGACTCAAGTACAACAATGGCGTTATCGACCAACATGCCAATGCCAAGAGCCAGGCCACCCAGTGACATGATATTTAGCGACACGCCCGCGCTGTACATCGCGCCGAATGTAGCAACAATAGAAATAGGTACAGCTAAACCAATAACAAAGGTACTTGCGAAGCGTCGCAAGAATAAAAAGCACACCAAGATAGCGAAAATGCCGCCGAACATGGCAGCAGATTTCACTTCCCTGATAGCCGATTCGATGAACACCGATTGATCGCTAAGCACCGCCAGTGACAAATCGTCATCAAGATCGTCGACGATGCCGGGCACCTTCTTGCCACTTTTTTGGGTTCCAAACAACCTTTCTCGCACAGTCTTGGCCACGGCGGAAATGTTTGACCCCGCCTCGCGGTAAATAGCAACTTCAACGGCCTCTTCGCCACCTGCTCGCAAAATCATATCGCGGTCTTTGCTGCCACGAACAACACGCGCAACATCCGCTAATTTAATGACGGTGGTGCCACGAGTAATAACCGGCAAGTCTTCTATGTCTTTTAAACTCTGAAACTGATTCAAGGTACGCACGACGTATTCAATCGAACCTTCTTCAAGTTTGCCACCCGGCACATTCAAGTTCTCTTGCTGCAAACGCTGCTGAATCATCTCGGCTGTTATCTTGTAACTAGCAAGCAGCTGCGGATTAACTAGCACTTGCACCTCATCTTCAAGGCCACCCTTAACGCGGACGGCTGCCACACCACTAATGCCTTCGAGCTGTCGCTCAATTTCTGATTCGGCAATGTCGCGTAGGCGTACTAAGTCGCCACCTCCAGATAATGCCAAGCGTAATACCGGGTCGAGGCTCGGGTCGTAGCGAAGAATGAGTGGCTTGTCGGCGCTTGCCGGTAAGAACACTCGGTCGAGGCGTTCGCGCACATCTTGCACTACCATCGGCAGCGGAGTGTCCCATGCAAACTCCATGTAGATTTCAGAGACTTCGGCGCGCGATGAAGAATGGATGTTTACTAAGTCGCTGACTGTCGACAGTGCATCTTCGAGGCGGTCGGTGACCCGTTCTTCTATATCATTCGGAGCAGCTCCCGGGTAAGTCGTGCGCACAGTAATCGATGGGTAATTAATGGGCGGCAACAAGTCGACCGGTAACTTGCTCAAAGAGATGACACCAAAAACAATCGCTGCTGCCACAATCATGCCTACGCCGACAGGACGCAGAACGCCCATGGCAAGCAAGCCACCTTCAGTAGATGAAGAGTTTGGCATTATTCTGTTACCACAGAGACCAAGTCGCCATCCTTCAAGCGGTCGGCGCCAACGATTACTACTAACTCGCCTTTATTGATGGCGGTGCGTTCGTCAATCTCTACACTAAGCTCGTTAGTGAATCCCTGGAACACTTCAACCTTGAAAGCATGCCCGTCACGAATGACGAAGGCGTAGCTATAGTCACCTTCATTAACCAAAGCTCGCTTGTCAAGCATGGTCGCATTAGCGTGACTGTCAAGGATTAAATCAATACGCACCAAAATCCCATTAGGTAGTTGCGCCGACGGATTCAATTTAGCAGTAACCTTCACGGTGCCGGTTTCTAGATTTATCGCCGGAGAGATACGTTCGATTTCGCCGTTGATGACAACACCAGGCAATGCTTCAGAAGTAGCGCTTAACTTTTGGCCGACACGCAGTGAACGTAATTCGCGTTGCGGGCGATTCATCATTACGCGTGGAGCGGACAAATCGATGACTTGAAAGGCGCGTGCACTTGGACTAGCCATGTCGCCCATTGAAATGTCGCGCAGAGTCACGGTGCCGTTAATCGGTGAAACGATATCGCATTGCTTGAGACCTAACTCGGCAGTGTCGAGAGCGAACTCGGCAGCTTGCAAAGTCGTTTTCGAAGTCTCAAGAGTTTGCATGCGCGTTTCTAGATCTCTCTGGCTTAAAACGGAAGCGCCACCCTCGGTGTTTACTAGTCGATTATCTCGATCATACTCGCGTTGGGCTTGCGATAAAGAGATTTGTGCTTCAGATACTTTAACCAGCGCTTCGTTTACGGAAAGTTGTGATTGTGAGTTGCGCAACTTAGCCAACAGCTGCCCAGCCTTAACTTGGTCTCCTTCTTCGACGAAGAGCTCGACAACTGGCTCGGTCTTTTCGGGCATCACATCGACAATGTCGAGGGATTCGACATTGGCCGTAGCTTCAAGCACGTTGCTGGCTGTACCACTGGCGACTTCGATAGCGCGCACTAATTTGGCTTTTTCAGTAGTGAGAGTTTCTTCGCCATACGCATCCTTCGACGTTGAGCCATCACTTTCTTCAGTAGTGGCGGGGCGCGAGCATGCTGCAACAGCAAGCAACAGTAAAAAAGTTTTTGGAAGAGAGAGGTGCATGGCTATTAATTGGCACTGATATTATGAATGCAACCGGCGATTATGCCACCCATGAAATGGATTCTTGTTGTCAACCAAACTCAACGCATCTCTCTTACGACGAGGCGCTTAAGGTATTAGACAATCATTGCCGAAATATTCAGCACAAAACGGAGCAAATCCCGCTTGCAGAAGCCGTCAACCGTGTGCTGGCTAAAGATGCGGTTCTTGATCGCGATGAACCGCCTCTAGCTCGCTCAGCCATGGACGGCTTCGCAGTTCTTAATTGCGATGGTGTCGCCTCGCGCGAGATTGTGGCGGTGAATTATGCCGGCGATGTTGGCAAGCTTAGTTTAGGCCCTGGGCAGGCGATTAAGGTGATGACGGGTGCGTCTGTACCCACTAATGCCGATGCCGTGATTATGGTCGAGCATTGCCAAGTTAATGGCACTCAATTAAACGTTACCGAGTTGCCGCACAAATCGCACATCAGACAAATCGGCGATCTCGCTAGTCGCGGAGAAGTCGCGGTGAAAGCAGGTCAGATTATTGGCGCGGGTGAAATGGCAACTTTGGCGAGTTGCGGTGTCTCCACAGTTGAAGTGTACCCGCGTCCGCGAGTAGCTATCGTCAGCACTGGCGATGAAGTCGTTCCATACGCCGGCGAGATTCTAGACCATCAAACGCGAGACTCTAACCGTCTGATGCTTGAGGTACAGCTGCAGCAATTCGGTGCATGTGTGATTGAAAGTAGGCATGTGCTTGACGATATCGACTCTCTCAGCGATGTAATAGAGAATCTATTACCGCAAGTAGACTTGCTCATTACCATTGGTGGCGTAAGTATGGGTGACAAAGATTACCTACCACAGGTGTTCTCACAGCTTGAAATAAAGCAGCTGTTTCACAAAGTCTCGATGCGCCCAGGAAAACCAATATGGGCAGGACACCACCAGCAGACTTTAGTAATCGGCTTGCCAGGGAACCCGGTCTCATCTTTTGTCGGCAGTGTTTTGTTTGCCCGTCCTGTTATTGACGCTTTCCTGGGCTGTTTCTCGCGTCGCGTCACTCCGCGGCTTGCTGTCGCAGGTTCCGAATTCAAGTCTAAGGCGCGCTCCGATTTTATGGTCGCGCGCTTCGACGACAGCTCAAAGGTTGTAGCAACAATCAGTTCAGGGTCCGCGGATTGGCGTAGCCTCACTGCAACGCAAGTCCTCGCCTTGGTGCCACCAAACTCTATAATAGCTGTCGGTGATCACATTGAGGTCATCCCTGTTTAATGCTTAAAATATTAGCTATTGTCGCTGGCGCCGCATTGTTGCGCGCTTTCTCACTACCAGGATGGTTTGACTTCGCTTTGCCATGGATGGT
>CAWWAN010000086.1:0-7140 GCA_963934925.1 uncultured bacterium
CAGCAACTGGTGCTTCTTCGGCTTCAGCAACTGGTGCTTCTTCAGGAGCAGCTGTCTTTTCCTGAGCAGCTTCCTTTGCAGCTTTCTTAGCCGCTTTCTTAGCAGCCTTAGCCTCCTGAGCTTCTGCCCAATTCTTACGCACATCGTCGTTCTCTCCGAACTCGGCGTGAATGAAGCTTAGCCCAATACGCTCTTCGCCACAGTCAACGCGCACGATACGCACCTCAACCTTCATACCGACTAGGCAGTTAGTTGCTGGCGACTCTTGCCACTCTTGTGGAAGAGTACTGTAATGTAAGAATGCTTCGAGGTCGTCTTCAAGTCTAATAAAGCAACCAGCAGCGATGTGCTTAGCAACCTCACCTGACAACATATCACCAACATGATAGTTAGTCGGAATGTAATCTTCCCATGGGTTCTTAGTAAGCTGCTTCATTCCCAAGGAAATGCGTTGCTTATCAAGGTCTACGTTAAGAACTACGCACTGCACACGATCGCCCTTCTTGGCGATTTCTGATGGGTGCTGAATCTTACGTGTCCAGTGGAAGTCGGTGTTGTGCAGCAAGCCGTCGATGCCTTCTTCAATCTCAACAAATGCGCCGTAAGTTGCAAGGTTTTTGATTGTAGCTTCGATAACTGTACCTGGAGCGTAATGCTCAGCGATGCGCTGCCAAGGATTACCCTCAACTTCACGCACTGACAATGACATTTCTTTCTTCTCTAAATCGATTGACTTAACATAGACATCGATTTCGGCACCCTTAGTGAATTCAGCTTCAGGGTTTGGACTCTTCTGTGTCCATGAAAGTTCAGTAACGTGTACCAAGCCTTCAACACCAGACTCGAGTTCAACAAACAATCCGTAAGGAACGATATTGGCAATGCGCCCCTTGTGGACAGATTTCTCGGGGAACCGTGTATCGATTTTTTCCCATGGGTTTTTCGTAAGAGCCTTGAGTGACAATGCCACGCGGTTGCGCTCGTGATCGATAGACTGAATGAACACTTCAATCTTGTCACCAATTTTAACCATTTCACGCGGATGCTTGATACGTCCGTATGACATGTCAGTAACGTGAAGCAAGCCATCCATACCGCCGAGGTCGACGAATGCACCGAAATCGGCAATGTTCTTGACTTCGCCAATACGAGTTTGGCCTTCCTTGATATCTTGAAGTAGTTCCGCACGCTTTTCGATGCGCTCTTCTTCCAGAAGTTGACGACGTGAAATCACAATGTTGCGACGCTCTTCATCAATTTTCACAACCTTAGCCTGAATTACCGTACCGACAAACTCTGAAGGATCGGAAACACGGCGGATGTCGATTTGAGAGGATGGCATGAACACTTCGACACCATCGATAGCGACGATTAAGCCGCCTTTGATGAGCTTTTGCACATCGCCGTCGATAACATCGCCAGGGCTGTATACGCCCACGATCTTCGCCCAAGCACGTTCGCGATCAGCATCGCGCTTAGAGACTACCGGGACATTTGTGTAACGGTCGTCGCCGCGGTAAAAGACTTCTAGTGTTTCACCTATGCCAGGAAGATCGCCATCGAATTCAGAGAAAAGCAATGGAGCTTCTGCCTTGCCGCCGATGTCGACACGAACAACGCCGTGATCTTCTTCTACACTAAGCACGGTTGCTGTGACTATTTGGTCACGTTCTACGTCGCCTACTTTGTCGCCGATCATTTCACTGATGGCCGAAGGCTCGACTGTGCCGAGGGCTTCTGATAACTGACGATCTAGTTCTTCGTCAGTGAGGTCGTAACGTCTGATGAGGTCTTTTGAGACCATGATTAAAATTGGGTTTGTGTTTCGGAGAAAAAGTCTCTTACTTGGCAGCAAAAATTTGCTGATGCCAAGTCAACAGGCGTCCGACCGCCTGCTCGACTGATTGATTGGAATTATCAAGAATGTAGCTTTCATCCGTAGGATGAGGAGCTGCGCTTCCGCGGTGTGCGTCGTGAGAGTCTCGTTGAGACAATGCGTTCTGCACTTGCGTAAGTGTGACATCTGAATCAAGTTTACGTTGCTGTTCGAAGCGGCGCTGGGCGCGAACCTCTAGAGGTACTTCAACAAAAACTTTAAGTGGCGCGTTAGCAAAGATTATGGTGCCTGCATCGCGACCATCGGCGACTACGCCTTTAACGTTTTCAATGGCAAGTAACCCGCGCATCTTTTCGTTGAGCGCGTCACGCACGTCGAAGTGATCGGCAACCGCGGAAACGTTTTTGTCGATAAGCTGCGTGCGCAGTTCGTCGCGTAAAGCTTGCTTGTCAACAACAACCATACCATCGCTATCTGATGTCAATTCTATTTGAGAGAGCACTTGCAAAACTTGGGTCGAATCATCGACGGCAAGCCCATTTTGCAAGACAGACCAAGTTAATGCTCGATACCAAGCGCCAGAGTCAATGTAGGACCAGTTAAGTGCTACGGCCAGCTGCTTAGCAAGAGTACTTTTGCCAGAACCACTGAGCCCATCAAGGGTAATCACTGCGACTCTATCCAAAGGTGTAACCTGTGCCATTGGGTCGCATATTCTACCCACTTTTACCCCCTAGTCAACAGTGGTTGCCACGCAGAAAGTACTTCGAGCGAACAACTTGAGTCGATTTTCTGCTGCTGAGCTTGGTGCAGGTGCCCTATACGCACTATAGAGCTATCAAACTGCTTCGCGCTTGCTGCCACAGCAGATAAATTTAGCTGCATTTCGCTCATTTCTTTGCGGGCAATCTCGGCTGTAGATGTTTTTCGCATCTTGGCACCCAAATAGCGACGTAACCCGGCAGGCAACATACGCAGGAATAGGCGTAAAACACGATTGCGTAATACACGGCGCAGTCGCTGGTATGGCAAGTCTGAGGTGCAGAAAGCATCGCCATGCACATAAAGAGTGCGCTGCTGTTCGCAATTCGACAACACTACATCACAAACTTCAAAAGAATGCTTTTCGGCGTGCGTCCCCTCAAGCAACACATCACGGTTTCCGCGAATAACAATCACTCGCCCAGTGGCGGCGAACTGTTCGAAAGCAGAAAGTAATGGTGCAAAGTCAACTCCGGACAAACTTTCAGGACCCACATAAACGTCAAACAAATCTCCAAGAATAAGCACCACGGAATACTTGTTACAAGTATCTATCACTTCATTTGCAAAAGCAACAATTTCTTGCGGGCGGCTCGCACATAAGTGCAAATCGGCAACGCAATAAATTTTTTCATTGCGCAACTCGATGACTTGAGAACCGAGGTCTACTAGATTGGCTTTGTTCATTTGTTTTGGTCTAATCCCAGCTCACTCATCTTGCTCCACAGAACTTTGCGCGTAATGCCAAGCAATGCAGCAGCTTTTGCCTTGCGCCCGCCGGTGACTTCAAGAGCATTAAGGATGGCCTCAGTTTCAGAGCGTGCAGTAATTTCGCGCAAGCCAACTAACTTGTCGGCAACAGCTAAGTGACCTTGGCCAACATCTGGCATGAAATGTTCTATACGTAATATACGGACGCGCCCGCATATTGCCATGGCGCGGCGCAAAGAGTTCTCGAGCTCGCGAACATTGCCTGGCCAACTAAGTGTTGATAGCTGCTTGATTGCAGAGCTTGAGACGGAGTAACGCTTTTCCGAATCCCAACGTTTAAGTAAATCAGCCAACAACAACGGAATATCTTCGATGCGCGAGCTTAAGGCTGGCAGTTCGAGATTGAGTACGTTTAAGCGGTAGTACAAATCTTCGCGGAATTTACCGTCATCTACCATTTTCTTCAGCGGCTGCTTGGTTGCAGCCACAACCCGGCCACTGAACTTTCTTGGGGCGGTCTCGCCCAGACGCACGAACTCTGACTCCTGCAAGGCGCGCAACATCTTGGGCTGCAGCTCTAATGGGAAGTCATCGATGTCATCTAAAAAAAGGACGCCACCGTCGACGCTGCTAAGCAATCCCTCATGATCGGCGTCGGCACCAGAGAATGCGCCTTTACGATAACCGAACAATTCTCCCTCGAATAACGAGCTCGGAATCGCAGCGCATGAAACCGCAACGAACGGCTTGTCGCCACGTGCGGATAGTTGATGTAAGGCGCGAGCGCAGCGCTCTTTACCCGTACCACTTCGCCCAGTGATGAGTACTGTGAGTTTTTCATCAGCCCATTGCTGCAGACGTTGGTTAACAGTCGCTATCTCGTTACTCTTGCCACTTAACAAGAACTCACTGCGCGCCGCCTGACGCATCGTGTTAAGTTCTTGGTGCAAGGCGCGCAGCTCGCACATTTTATTTATATTCCCTAAAAAAGACTCCGTCGTGAAGGGCTTCTCCAAGTAACTGTACGCACCATCTTGCAAGGCATCGACCGCCTGTTCGACAGTCGCGTACCCCGTCATGATCAAAACCTCTGCAGGTGGTTGCTGCTGGCGCGCGCGCTGTAATATTTGCATGCCATCACCGTGTGGCAAACGAATATCACTCACCACAATATCCACTAAATTGCCGCTCAGCCAAGCAAGAGCTGCTGCCCCATCCGCAATGTGCGTCACCTCGTGCCCTTGCTCTTGCAGGGCGTCGGTTAATGGAATCGCTAAAGTAGCTTCGTCTTCGACAAGGAGGATACGCATGATTGGCCGTTCGCATTGTAACCAAGTCACGCTGGTTTGCTAAAATACCATTATGCGGATGGAGTACAACCAGAACCTGAATTTAGAGCAGCGCCTAACGCAGTCGCCGCTAATGATTCAGGCTATGCATATTCTGCAGCTAAACTCTACCGAGCTACTTGATTTCTTGACGGCCGAGCTTGAAGACAATCCTTTTTTAGAAGTCGATGCTGAGAAACCAGCGCCGGACGACAGCAGTGAAGCTGAGACGCGAGACGATTCAGATTTAAGCGAATACGACACCGTTGGCAACTTACTCGAGTCGGCACCTAACGTTCGCGAGAAAAGTCAAACCGAAGAAAGCGGATATGACTTCATCCAAAACACCGCTGCCCCCGATCAGCCAAGCAGTGACGAAATACTTTCTGAGCTGCGTACGCGCGACGTCGGTATTGAACATGTGCGCGCCGCCGCGATTATCCTTGATTTTCTCGATGACAAAGGTTTCTTAGTAGATGGTATCGGCGAATTGTCAGAAATGACAGGCATCGACTTTTTGATTTTCGAAGAAGCTCTCGAAATGGTTCGCGAGATATCGCACACGGCCTTAGGCGCCGTTGATTTGCGAGAATGTTTTTTGCTGCAACTCGAAGTCCTTGAAGAAGACCATGAGGATGCGCTAGTTATCTTAACTAATCATTTCGATGACTTACTGGCGAATCGCATCCCGCAAATTGCCAAAGCCGAAGGGCTGAGCATTGAAGCAGTGCGCGAAGCGATTAGCGTGCTTGCGTTATTTGACTTGCGGCCTTTATCTGCGTTTAGCATCGATACGAATCGTGTCATCAGCCCCGACGTAAAAATAGAAATGGATGACGACCCTACTAAAGAGCCAGTAGTCTCTTTAGTCACCGACTATATTCCCGATATTAGCTTGTCAGAAATTGCGCACCAAGCACTTACGGATGCAAAGTCAAATAAGAAATTGCATGCGCACCTGTTGCGGAAAATCGACAAAGCACGCGGGTGCATTGATGCCATTCAACAGCGACGACGTACAGTCCTGGATATTACTAATGTGCTTGCGAAAAAACAGGCTATGTTTTTGCGACTTGGCAAACAATACTTAAGTCCACTCATTATGCAAGAAGTCGCCGATGCGGTCGGCGTGCACATTTCTACAGTATCGCGCGCCATTCGCGGCAAATATGCACATACACCTCAAGGTGTCATTTCACTGAAGTCAATGTTTTCTGGTGGTCAAAAGACATCTAAGGGCACTACCCGCACTAGATCTTCAATCCAGCAACGCATTGAAGATATCGTTGCTGCCGAGGACAAGGCGCATCCTTTCTCAGACGAAGAAATTCTACGGATTTTACGCGAGCGCGACGGCACCATTGTTGCGCGACGCACCATTACCAAATATCGCAAACTTCTTAATATCCCCGCAAGCAGTATTCGCCGCCAGCACGCATAGCTAGCGAGCCGTCAAACTAGTATACTTTAAAAACTCATGGTAACCATAAAAGCAAATCAGTGCCGTAAAGGCCAAATTTTAGTGATTGACAATGACCTCTGGATCGTCACCGATTACGAATTCCGAAAGCCAGGCAAAGGTTCTTCGTTCAACCAAATTAAACTCAAGAAGCATGGCACGGGACAGCAAAAGTCCATGCGTCTAAGTTCTGACGAGACACTCGAGCGAGCACACCTTGACAAGCGCCCTTGCACCTTTTCATACATGGAAGGCGAGGCCTACGTTTTCATGGATGCCGAAAATTACGAACAGTATTTCTTAGAGGCCGATATGGTCGGAGAAACCATGAAGTTCGTGCGTGACAACCAGCAAATCGCCTTAACCTTTTTCGAGCGCACTCCAGTTGCTGTCGACCTGCCTACTGTTGTTGTACTAAAGGTTACTGAAGCAGAAATGTCTGCCAAAGGCAACACGGTCAATCAAGACAAGAAGCGCGCAGTATGCGAGACGGGTCTCGAGATTAAAGTGCCACCATTTATTGACGCAGGTGAATACATTAAGGTGTCTACAGAAACGGGCGAGTTTATGTCGCGCGCCAAAGAGACCGACCTTTAATCTTTCTTCTTTTTCGTCGTGGCTCTCCGTTGCTCAATACGGTTTTCGGCGTTAAGCCTTGATGCTTGGCGACGCGCACGAGCAATTTGCATTTTCCACTCCGGGCGCGCATGTGAGCCCTCCTCGAGAGCACGTTGAATCACCTCTGCCGCCTCGACAGGGTCGTCAGTCATATAGAACAAATCAAGGTCTCCCCGAGATATAGTGCCCTCTTCGACCATAGATTTTTTAATCCAACGAATGAGTCCGCCCCAGTAACTTTTACCCATCAGTACGATTGGGAAGTTGCGCATTTTCCCTGTTTGGATCAACGTAAGCGCTTCAAAAAACTCGTCCATGGTGCCAAAGCCACCGGGAAGCACCACATAAGCCAAAGCATATTTTGCAAAACATACTTTACGTGTGAAGAAATACTTAAAGTGAAGCTCTAAGTCTTGATAAGGGTT
>CAWWAN010000087.1:0-7114 GCA_963934925.1 uncultured bacterium
GGTGGCGGCTCAGGAAAGTCACAGTATAAGCTTTTCATCGGTAACCAGCCCTCTGAAGCAGCTCTCAGCGAGACCCTTGCAAGCTTGCAAGCATTAACCTTAGATGGCCTTGGTGGCGCGAATCCATTCAGCAACGCGCGTATCAAGCCACTCCCAAAGAACTAAAACGATGTCCATTCATAAGTCACTAAACCTTGGTAGCGGTTTGTCTACCGCTCGCTCTGTGTACACTCGTCGTGAGCGCCTAGAAATTTTAGGCGAAAGCGGAGATTACGTAGAGGGCGAAAACCCAATAGGCGTGCGCAAGGTCCGCACTCTTTTCAAAGTAGTTTCTAAAAAGCAGCTTAAAGAAGCAGCAAAGTTGGCTCGCGAAGCAGAAGCAGCCGTCGATGCAGAAGCAGTCTCAGCGCAGCGTGATGCTGATGCTGAATTCGTTTAAGCTACCAAGCTTTTTCGAATTTTCCCCAATTTAATAATGTCGAGATGATTATGTTAAAAGGTCATCTCGACGAAATTTTTTTTAGTATCCAGGGCGAAGGCGGGGAGCTAGGCCTCCCACATTTATTTTGCCGTTTCGGCGGATGCCCCCTGCGTTGTGTTTATTGTGATACTCCGCGCTCATGGAATAAGCGCGAGCAGTTTGAATGTCATTCGGCAAATGGCACGTCGCTCATAGATAACCCTATTTCAGCAGATAGTGTCGTTGATCTTCTTGCGGGATTACTTGCCGACCATCCTGTAAGAGCTGACCAAGTTTGTTTGTCATTGACCGGCGGTGAAGTGCTTGAGCAAGGAGCGTTCGCCGTTCAAATTGCAAGGCTTTGGCCAGGTGACGTCATGCTAGAAACTTCCGGGAGTGATGCCATAGTGTTCGCAGAGGTCGCTTCTGAATTTGATGTGATATCACTCGACTGGAAAACCCCATCGCTGATGTCCGGCGATTTGTTTGCTGAGCATCAGCAGTGCCTTGAAGTCGTAGCGCAGCAGAACTTGGTTGTGCAGCTTAAAATGGTGTTAAGTAGTCAAACAACGGCTGTCGAAGTAACTGAGATGTATGATTTCGTTGCGAAAACGGCGGCAGCAACTCATATCTATTTGCAGCCACTCACTAAAGTGCCTTTGTCGCCAGATCCTCCATCAAGCGAACAGATGTTAAAATGGCTAACAATGGGAATTGCCCGTCAGCTAAATGTTCGCGTTCTTCCGCAGGTGCACCCACTTCTTAACGCAAGGTAATGATCACTCCTAAAAACAAAAAGCCTTTAGTGGCTATTATCGGGCGCCCTAATGTGGGCAAGTCTTCGCTGTTTAATCGCGTCGTGGGCGAGCGACGAGCGATTGTTGATTCAACAGCTGGTGTGACACGCGATCGCTTTGTGTTGCCAGTACGTGTTCCTGACTACAAGTTAGGTTTTGACATCATGGACACCGGCGGTATCGGTATTGTTGATAATCATAATCTCGAAGATTCTGTTGAATATCAAATCGTAACTGGCTTGGCTGCTTCCGACGTAGTGTTGTTTGTGGTTGATGCGCGCGAAGGCGTGACTTTGCTTGACGAAGAAGTCGCAAAGTATTTGCGTAAGAGTGATGTGCCCGTGGTAATGGTAGCTAACAAGTGTGAAACGCGTCCGGCGCAAATGGCTGTGAGTGATTTCGCATCATTTGGTTTTGGTGATCCGATACCTGTGTCGGCGCAAGAAGGCCAGGGCTTCAGCGATTTGTATAAAAGGTTAACTGAGATTCTGCCGGAAGAGCAACTCGTCGACGATAAGGAGTCTATCAATGTTGCGATTCTAGGACGCCGTAATACCGGTAAGTCCTCTTTCGTCAATGCTTTGACCGGAGAAAACAGGGTTATCGTTTCTGATGTCGCTGGCACAACCCGCGATGCTGTTGATATTAGTGTCGACTACAAGGGCTCTGCGATTACGCTAATCGATACTGCTGGTGTCCACCGCAAGGGCAAAGTTAATTCGTCAATCGAGTATTATTCTTTGGCGCGTAGCGATCAAGCAATTCAACGTTCTGACATCACTTTGCTGTTCGTTGATATGTCACAAACAGTGGCGCGCATGGATAAAGAATTGGCGCGTACTATTAAAGATCGTTACAAGGCGATTATTGTGGTTGGCACTAAGCACGACTTGGTCCCGGATGTCACGATTGATCAATTCAGAGACATTATCGACCATAAGCTGCCACACCTGCAGGGCGCGCCGATTGCAATGATGTCGAATGTGACCAAGAAGGGTATTGATCGGGTAATGCGTGACGTCCTTACTGTATACGAAGAGGGGCAGCTGCAGCTGGGTACCGGTGTGCTGAACCGTGCTATGCAAGGTGTATTCGATAATATGCGCATTCGCGGACGTGGCGAGCGTCCTCGTTTTTATTATGCTACACAGCTGAATACTTTGCCACCGACCTTCTTGTTGTTCGTGAACAAAAATCGTTTGTTTTCAAAAGAACTGATGCGCGCTTTGCAGAATGAGTTTCGTCGCAAGTTTAAGATTACTAAGGTCCCAGTGCGCTTTGTGTTGCGAGAACGCAAACGCTCGCCAGCTAAAAAGGGTTAAAAAATGATGATAGAGAAAATGCTAGTGTTGCTGATGCTTTGTTCGCTGTCTTGGTCATGTGCTTCCGAGTTGCCGATTGACGATCCTAGCGAGGGTCGCTGGAAACAGATCATTCTAAAAGATGCGCCGCCGCGTCGCGATTTATTGCTGGCCTGCGAATATGCAATTTCTCAGGCAGGTTATCCGAAAGGTACAACCGACGCTTTACGGGGTACTGTTTTTTCTGACTGGGAAGTTCGCTTGCAACCTTTCAGGAATAAAGGCATGAGGTACAAGGCGATCTTTAGGATTTTTGAGGATGAAGGCAATAATGAAATCTCTGTTCGCTCGCGTGTGATTGTCGAGCGTAACATAGAGGGAGACGATACCCTCGACGCGAGCGCTGCAGAATGGGAAGCCGTTGACGACGACCAGGGCCGTTCCCGTGTTTTAATGCAATTCTTAAGTTCGCAGTTGTTCTTGCGCGATAGTTAAATGGTAAAAGACTGGCAATACTCAAAGCGCAATCAAAAATGTGATGATTGCGATTACTCCTTCACCGATGGCGAAGATGTGTTTTCGCTGTTGCGTATGATCGATGGCGACTTGCAGCGCGCAGATTTGTGCCGCGCCTGTTTTGACAGCCGAGATGAGGATGCAGATGTCGTCTACTGGAGAACAACGCAGCATGAGAGTCGCCAATCCTTGCGCCTAGATTTTGATATGTTGCTTGCGTTGCTTGAGAAATTGCTCGACGATCCGCGCGATGACCGCAAAGATTTAAGCTATTTGCTGTCCCTGCTGTTAGTCCGCCATAGGAAACTACGCCTCGAGCGTGTTCAGGTGAAAGGCCAGCAAGAGATTATGTTGTTGCGCAAAACACGCACTAAGAAGACTTTCGCCGTTGAATCTCGCGAAATGACTGATGAGAGGCGGGCTGAGCTAAGCAAGCAGCTAACAGAGTTGGTTGATCCGACCAGAGAGTCGCCCATTTAGGCCGAAAACTCCATCTAAACGCTAAAAATTAAACCCAGTCTTTTTCTGGGTTTTTTTATTTGCATTATTCGGGTGGGGCACTATGATACGTATGTGGGGAAAAAGAACATGAATGTGGGGAAAGCGTTCATGTTCGTCCCGGCCTCCTTTTACCATAAATAAATGTCTTACTTTAACGGAGAATTCGCACATAAAATCGACCAAAAAGGTCGTGTGTTCGTTCCTCGTGGCTTTATGGACGCCATTGACGACCCTCACGAGCGTGAATCGTTCGAGTGCGTTATTAACGCGGTGGATGGCTGTCTAGAAATATACACTGCCAGTGAGTTTGCGAAATACATCGAAGCTAATTTGCGCAATGAAAAAAATGCTTCGCGCGCCAAAAAATTGCGCCGTTCACTCGGTGCTAACTCGCGCAAGTTGAAGGTCGATGCCCAAGGGCGGGTGTTATTGCCAGAAGAATTGCGTTCACGCATCGATTTGAGCGGTGAGGCCATGATCGTTGGCGCACTCAGCTATTTCGAAATATGGAGCCGCGACCAATATGAGAGTGGTCTTGTTGAAGCAGATGATTACTTCAATTCCGCGACTGGCGATATGGCCAGCCCTGATTACCAACCAACGGAGAACAACTCGTGATTTTATTATGCCGTCAATACCGCAAACAAATAAGTGAATTAATGTCAACTCGTCACCTTCCAGTTCTGTTAGATGAATCCGTTAAGGGATTGCGCGCCGAGCGTGGCGGTGTTTTTGTGGATGCAACTCTTGGCGGTGGGGGGCACACCGAGAAAATATTAGAGGCTCACCCCGATAACATTGTGATTGGCATTGATCGTGATGCGCAGGCAATCGCTCGCACCAAAAAACGCTTGGAAGCGTACGGTGATCGTGTCATTTATGTACACGCTCCGTTTTCATCAATAGAGTCTGTGGTTGAGCAGCACGCAAATGGCAAAGTGGATGGCATCCTGGCTGACCTTGGCGTTTCTTCTGATCAAATAGAAGACCGTGATCGCGGCTTTTCGTTCATGCAGGATGGCCCATTAGATATGCGCATGGATGCCACGAGTCAAAAAGCGTCGGCAGCATCTTTGTTGGCTGAGGCTAGTGAAGATGAGATTGAAGGTTGGTTGAGTGCGTACGGCGAAGAGCGTTTTGCAAGAAAGATAGCGCATGCGATTGTTAAACAACGTCGTTTTGGGCAACTATTGCGCACCACGCAACTCGCGGATTTGGTCGAACGCACTGTGAGTCGCGGCATGGGTGGGCATCATCCTGCTACGCGTACCTTTCAGGCCATACGCATCGCTGTGAATCGTGAATTAGATGAAGTGGCCATGTTGCTTGAATGCGGGCCAAAATTGCTGGCTGACGGTGGTCGGCTTGCGATAATTAGTTTTCACTCTCTAGAGGATAGATTGGTGAAGAACTCCTTCCGCAATGAAGCGCGAAGTTCAGAGTTCGAGGTTGTCTATAAGAAAGGAATCGTGCCTTGTTTGGATGAAGTGCGTTCGAATACCCGCTCGCGCAGCGCGCGATTGCGCGTCCTGTCGCGCGTCCTCTCTAGAGAAACTGTTTAATCTTGAGCGAAACATCACTTATTCTGCTGGCCGCCATCGTAGCTGAGATGCTGCTCGGGTTAGGCCTGGAGAACGAGGCTATGGCTTCTCGTGGACGCATTGAAGCGAGCCGTCGTTGCGTTGAACGTTGTGAGCAACGTATTGACTTTAACGAAAGCTTGTTCAATCAGATAACATCCCCTGCGAACATGAAACGTTTGCTCGATGAACAGCGTAACGCCGATTATAATAATAACCGCTCGTGAGTAAGCAAGCCGTAGCGTTTAAACCATTATGGCCACTTGGGCTATTGTTCGTCGTTTACTCGCTAAGTATTTACAATTTCTTTGTACTTGTTGACGAGGGGGTTGATGGCACTAGTTTAAGTGAAGTCCAATATAATAGATTGATTCCCGCTGAGCGCGGTCAGATTTTAGATCGCCATGGGTTAGTGCTCGCTGAAGATCGTGGTAGTTGGGATTTGGTCGTTAACTTCTTCCCACGGAACCGCTCCGTCATTAGTAATTTTAATGATGGCATCTGGACTGAAAAAAACATCCGGGAACGACTGGGTGATGTCGCCGTAGCTACTGGTTTATCAGTTGAGCAGTTATACCAAGCGGTAATGGTCAATGAAGCGCCATTTCAATTATTGCTGCATAATATTTCGCCGTTCGATCGTGAGAGAATAAAAAAGTCCTTACAGGCTGTGAGGTACAGCGGATTGAACTTGGTGCAGTCCTTTGAGCGTATTCGGCCAAACGGCCCTGTTTTAAGCCATTTTGTAGGGTTAGTGAGAGGTGATATAGAGAGGCGTGGAAGGGATGCATTGGAGGCCGGATTGAATGAGCAACTCTCGGGCACTGATGGTAGACGCGCGGCAATCAAGGTTGGTGCTGAGCACGGAACAAACCCTGCCCTTGGGAAAGATGATGCTGTGCCGGGTGCGTCAGTTAGAACTACTCTAGATTTAAATATTTCGAGTTTCGTTCGCGAGCAATTGGTGATGATCATGGAAGACCATGACCCCATGCATTGTGTTGCGATTGTGGTTGATGTAAATAGCGGAGATATCTTGAGCGCGCAGGGATTGCCAGATTACGATTTGAATGACCCAGAAGGCAGTATGGAGCTTGTCTTCAACGAGAAGAAGGGTAAAGAGGAGTACAACGGCTGGAATTTCCCTGGTCTCAGTAGAATTAGCCCTGGATCGACGATGAAACCTTTGGTCGCAGCTTGGGCGTTAGAAAACAAGTCCATTACTGCCACACAAATGTTTAGTAATAAAGGTGGTGCTTACTCTTTGCCGGGTAGAGTTATTCATAACTCATCGAAAAATCGCAATGAAGACATGAATTTCTCTGAGGCCATTGTTCATTCCTCTAATATCGTTCTGTCGCAAATTGGCCGCGCAGTCGGGCGCGAAAAAATGGCGGCTTTCTTGTCTCACTTTGGTTATGATGAAAAGGCAAAGCCGTTGCCAGGTTTGGAGCTTCCGTTTCAGGATGGTACGTATCCTGAGACTGAAGCCTTTATGCGCGAGAAAGGGCCCGACGGAATGGTGTTTACAATTCCGTCTGTGTCGTTTGGTAGAGAACTTGAAGTGCCGATAATAGATCATGCTATGGCATTAGCGTCGATAGCCAATGGAGGGAAGTTGATGCGTGCTAAATTGATCCTTGGGCAAGAGCCAATTGAGATTCGCCGTGTTTTGAGTGAAGATGTCGCCGAAAAGGTCCGCAGTGCAATGCACGACATGATTATGTACAAAAGCCGCAAGTGGCTACCGCATCGCGACGATTTTAATTACTGCGGGAAATCAGGTACTTCGAAGCATGACTCTGGGCCGGCCAAAGATAAGTACACCTCACTATTTGTTGCTTACGGCCCTCTTGAAGAGCCAGAAGTCTTGGTACTGGTAGTGGCCTTCGGTACTCACGGTACTACGGCGCATTATTATGGTTCTCAGGTTTGCGGTCCTGCGGCAGCTAATATTTT
>CAWWAN010000088.1:0-7054 GCA_963934925.1 uncultured bacterium
ACGAACAAATTTTGCATGCCCTGAGTACCTTCACTGGCGCGGCGCGACGCTTAGAGGTCGTTAAAGAATTGAGCTTGGGTGATGGCGAAGGCATAACACTGGTAAGCGACTATGCGCATCATCCAACTGAAGTTGCAGCGACTATTAATGCCGCTAGAGAGCGCTGGCCTCAAGCAAAAATCAATGTGGTATTTCAGCCGCATCAAGCACAACGCTTCCAAGACTACCGCGGCTTATACGTGGAATGCCTAGACGAGGCTGACATGGTGGCACTACTGCCCATTTTCCGTGCCCGCGATGTAGAATCGTGCAGCGCAGACTCGAAAGACTTATTGCCTGACCTCGATGCGCAACATCCGCAGCGTTTGCATAATTTTTGCGAGAAAATCGAAGAAAGCATCAACTGGACGCTATCTAATTCAACTAATGGTAGCGTGGTACTTTGCCTTGGAGCCGGAGACATAGATGGACATATTCGAAAATTACACTGAGTTCGGCCCGGCGCGTAAATCGGTGGCGCTTAGTGGTTACACAACTTTACGAGTGGGTGGTCCGGCAGCTATGTTCTTTGAGCCGCATAAGCCGGAGCATTTTGCTGATCTTCTTACGCAGCTAGAAAAAGACGATATTCCTGTGCAAGTTATTGGTGCGGGCGCTAATTCGGTTCCGAGCGACGCTGGCTTTGATGGTGCGGTGATTCACACAGGTAACATGCGGCGTATTTTCCAAGATGGCGACGGATTTAGAGTGTGGTCTGGCGCGACATTGCCATCTTTGGTGCGTGCTGCGTACGAACTAGAGTTGTCGGGTTTCGAGTACCTTATTGGTGTTCCCGGACAGTTAGGCGGTGCCTTGGCAATGAATGCGGGTAGCGCGCAGTGGGGTATCTGGGACTTAGTCGAAAACATCACGGTGTGGGTTCCCGGGAAAGGTGGTCATCTTAAGGTTGAAGAGCACACACGCGAGTCTGTAAATCCACGATATCGTGACGGGAACTTGCAAGGCAAAGTGGTGCTAGAGGCATTACTGAATTTGACTAAATCATCTAAACCGCAGATTAAGCATGACCAAGAGCAGTTACTGATTAAGAAGAACAAGTCGCAGCCGGTGACTATCCCGAGTGCAGGCTGTGCCTTTAAGAATCCACCAAATGATTCTGCAGGGCGCCTTATTGACAGCTGTGGTCTAAAAGGATTGAGTGTTGGTGCCGCCGAAGTCTCAGACAAACATGCTAACTTTATTATTAATCGTGGTGGAGCGACATCAGCTGAGGTCGTTGAATTATTGAATCAAATTCACGCAAAAGTACTTGCTGAAGCGCAAGTTGACTTGATACGCGAGTTGGTGGTTTGGGACTAACCCTTGCTAGTCAAGTTCGACTTCAACGCCGTCAATAGCTACTTTCTCGCCCATTCCCAGAATGGCAGTCACCTTGAAAGTGTAAACTTTTGTTGGGTCTGGGATATCCACTCCAATAATTAATTCAGAAGCATTAGGGAGTGTCTGGTTCAAATCATAAGTCTGCGACGCGACAACGTTACCAGTGTCTGGCTCTATCAACTTAAGGAAGACTTCTCCCTGGTTAGGGCCCTGAAAAGTCATTAGGCTCGCTTTTGTCCCGCGCACAGGACAAGTGAAGTAGTCCCCATCGTAATCGGCGAATAGAACTTCATCTCCAGTGCCGTGCAAGCCCAATGGCAATGACCATCGAAAGGTGCTGCGCCATGGCCAAGCATGCGAAGGGTGAATCACGTTAGGGTTGTTTGGCGAGTAGGTTGTTAGCGAATCGTCAGTGTCGTCTAAACGAAACACACCGTTGAGGTCTTGCCAATCATTGTTGGCATCGAGCTTCATGATGTCAGTGTTTGTCGCGAGATAGGCTACGCCATCCGTAGCAAAGTTTTTAGATAGTGCAATGTCGTCGACGGCTACCACAGGAATGTTGTTGCCAAATTGTGACCACGCTGGCGTCGAGTCATCAAGGTCAAGGCTGAACGAACCACTAGCCTTGGTGGTGATGTAAATGATGGGTGTGTTGGAAAAATCAGGATGTAGGTCGATGCCCGTTGGCACAACGGCAGCAAGATTATGGCGCAACACCTCAATCGACAAGCCAGAAGTGGCATCAGTTATTTTGCAAATAAACGGTGGTTTATTCATTAGGGCGAACAATGTAGGATTGTTCGGGCGCGAATAATCAGGAGCAACTAACAGCTTGGTTATTTGTTGGTTGATGTTGAGTAGTTCTAGCCATTGGTTGTCAATCAATCGATAGAGGACGCCGTTTTGCGTGCCGCCATAAACATCAGTGCGTGTTCCGGTGGCGTCGTAAGTCGGGGCGACTGTAATGCATTGAATGAGTTCAGTTGCCGCGCCCGTTGTAGTTTTAAACAAGCGCTCAGATGTTGCGCCATTGTCAGAACTACGCCGCATTTGCCCCTGGGCTGAAAACCAGAAGAAAGTTTGGTCGGCGTTAGCTACGGTGCCGGTTGGATCAAAATTAGGCGAGTATTCAACTCCGCGTGGATACCCAGCGTCGCTGCCATTCGCAGCTATGTTCCGGACTCGTGGTTCATAC
The DNA here is from genome assembly GCA_963934925.1 of uncultured bacterium. Taxonomy (GTDB): domain Bacteria; phylum Planctomycetota; class UBA1135; order UBA1135; family UBA1135; genus JAPKEZ01. The sequence continues at coordinate 2,579 of CAWWAN010000088.1, forward strand.
CATAGAGTGTTAAGGTCAGGATTGGACGGTGTAACATTAGGCGATTGCCATTCATGTAAATAAACATTTCCAGCGACTAAAAGGCGCCCGTCGATATCGTAGTTTGGCGATGCTGAAACGCGGCGTTGGTAAATCATTGGTGTGCGCATTGGCACTATCGATGTTTCGTTACTCGCGGAGTTGTGCATTACTGTTCCAGTGCCGTAGCCGGCACCAAATACGATGTCGTCACCGTTGCTATCTACCGATGTCTCTACATCGCGGAAGCGGTTCGCGAAGCGTGTGGACTTTTGAACCCAGTGTACACCGCTGTCTTGGCTAGCGAATAAACCTTCTTGACGACCGTAAAAAACTTTACCACTTAGGGCGAAGTCAGCGGCAACTTGCAGTTGTGCAAAATAAACCATTTGTACCGCGCCACTTTTCTTTCCGGGATCATCCTCGAGTAAGAAATCTTGGAATGAACCGTTGTCGCTCCAGCTTAGGCCCGAGTCGTCAGAGCGCAAGATACCAGTGCCGAAATAGGTGCGATAGTTAGGGTATTGGCGTCCTGCAGCAAGCCAGTAGCGATTACCGCTGGAGTCGGCGGGTGTCGAGAGCAAAGAATTGACGGAGGTGCCTAGGGTAGTTGACAGAGAAAAGGTCGCAGCACCGTTGGACGACATCCATATCTCGCCCTCATCGGCAATGGCTGAAGTTTGTAAGCGGCCGCGGCCGATCATTACGGTTTGGTCGTTGAGGTAGTCGTCTGAAAACTCAACGGCTGTGATATGCCAATCGTACAGTCCTTGCGCGAGTGTGGAAAACTGTGAGGAGATTGCCCAACTTGCACCAAGGTCGTGGCTAATGTGCAATTGACCGTTCGCAACCAAGATGACGTCTTGATCTCCAAAAACAGAACTGGTAGTTGTAGCATGTGGCGCTATTGCAACTTTGGTCGCAGAATCCGGGCTGCCAGTACTCATGTAAACCCGCGACCAGTTCAGAGAAGTAGAATCGAGTAGATAAACGCTACCACCCTTCGTGACTCCAACTGTCGGGCCGTCAGTACCGCTGCTTGGAGAATCAACTGATACAAAAGATTTATCGCGGGAGATTAGACCTCCATTGATTTCTACAGCGTCATGAATGTGTGGTTCAAGCATCCATGCTCCAGCGTCGGTGCCGATGATGAAGGCGCCGCGACCGCCAGCCGTAGTTAGGGCAGGGTGATAAGAAATAGACGTGGCATTAACCAGCTGGATGCCATCACCGCGGATTACTTGCCAGCTGTATCCATCGTCACGAGTTACTAATATCTGTTGCTCTGAGTGCACAATAGCGGTGACCACAGTGCCATCGGCTAATTGCGCACTTGCTATGGCGTAGCTGGAATCGTGCGGCGCGTGAACGGTATTGCCAGTAGTGGTGGCAAGAGCCAGAGCCAAAAGGGGAATTAAGGGCATCAATTTATGTACAGGGACAATCAAAAAGTACCATATATCCTCTTGTACCGTAGGTCAGATGATGTTTATTTTGTTCATTATTAGTAAAAAACACCAAATGTATACGGTAAAATCCCTCTTTCGCACGTTCCAGGTATGAGTGTGCCGAAAAACACAACATGAGTTTGTCCTTCGATCCACAGTCAGGCCCAACCTCGCTACACGCGCTGCGTCATAGTGTAAGTCACATTATGGCTGATGCCGTGCTGAGGTTATTTCCAGAAGCTAAAGTTGCTATCGGTCCGCCGATTGACCACGGTTTCTATTACGACTTCGAGTTGCCGCGTGCGCTCACCGATGAAGATCTGCCTTTAATCGAGGCCGAGATGCGAAAGATTCTCGGAGCAGGTAATGATTTTACGCGGACAACAATGACGCGCGAACAGGCTGCGGCGCGAATCTCCGAAAGCGACCAACCTTATAAGATTGAGTTGCTCGATGACATCCCAGAGGGTGAAGAGATTTCGTTTTACGATCATGGTACGTGGTCTGACTTGTGCGAAGGTCCGCATGTTGAGTCGACTAAGCAGATTCGTTACGACGCATTTAAATTGTTGTCGGTGGCCGGCGCTTACTGGCGGGGTGATTCTGAAAACAAAATGTTGACCCGAGTGTATGGCACAGCGTGGTGGCACAAAAAAGACCTGAAAAAGTACATGGGGTATCTTGAAGAAGTGCAGCAACGCGATCACCGCAAGCTCGGGCGCGAATTGAACTTGTTCAGTCTGCATGCCGAATACGGTGCTGGCTTGGTGTTTTGGCATCAAAAGCTCGGTTATGTGCGTCGCCAACTCGAGCAGTGGTGGTGGGATTTACACCACCAACGCGAGTATTGGCCGGTTTACACTCCGCACGTGGCGAGTGAAAATGTTTTCATACAGTCGGGCCATCTTGAGAATTATGCCGACATGATCTGGGCACCGATGGATGTCGACGGACGTCCTTATCGCGTGAAACCAATGAACTGCCCAGGGCATGTGACTATTTTTAATTCGACACGTCACTCGTATCGCGACTTGCCGGTACGCATGGCCGAACTCGGTTCCGTTTATCGTTACGAGCCATCGGGCACTTTGCATGGTATGTTGCGGGTGCGTGGTTTCACTCAAGACGACGCTCATATTTTCTGTACGCCCGAGCAGCTGGCTGATGAAATTGTCGATGTGCTTAAGCTAGTGCATACCATCCTTAGTACTTTCGGTTACTCGTACACAGCTTACTTGGCAACGCGTCCTGAAAAATTCTTAGGCACAGACGAAATATGGGGGCATGCTATTAGTGCTCTTGTTGATGCTGCTGAACGTCAAGAGTTAAAACTCGAAGATGATCCAGGTGGCGGTGTGTTTTATGGGCCGAAGATCGACTTCAAAATTAAAGATGCTTTGGGCCGTGAGTGGCAGGGGCCGACTGTGCAGGTTGACTTTAACTTGCCAGATCGCTTCGATATCCAGTACAACGATGCCGACAATGAATTGAAGCGTCCGGTGATGGTCCACCGCGCTATTTTCGGATCACTTGAACGTTTTGTCGGTGGATTAATCGAGCATTTCGCAGCTTGGTTCCCCGTTTGGTTGTGCCCAATGCCGGTTGCGGTGTTGCCCATTACCGACGAGCAACTTGATCCTGCAAAAGAGTTGCGTAGCAAATTGATGGCGCGTGGCTTCAACGTTGAGTTGTCTCACGACGGCCCATTGCGTAAGCGCGTGCGTGATAGTGAAGTTAATAAAATTCCGTACATGGCGGTTATCGGCGAGCGCGAGGCAGAGAATGGGCAAGTTAGCTTGCGCATTCACGGCGTCAAGCAGCAGGTGACTTTGACCACCGATGAATTTATCGCTTTGCTTGAAGATAAGCGATCTTCAAAATCTCTGACCTATAGTATCGATGCCGAGTAAAACGGCATTTATTACTGGCGCGTCATCCGGAATCGGTCAAGCCGCAGCTCATCAATTTGCCGCGGCAGGCTTCGACTTAATCATTAGTGCGCGCCGTAAGTCGCGTATCGATGAGCTGTCACGTTTGCTGGTCGAACAGCATGGCGTTGGGGTCTTAGCACTCGAGCTTGATGTGCGCGATCAAGTGGCGGTGCAGGAATCGATTGGGTCATTGCCTAAGAAATGGCAGTCTATCGATGTGTTAATAAATAACGCTGGCCTGTCGCGCGGATTGGTAACAATCGATAAAGGTCTCATCAGCGACTGGGATGAAATGATTGACACTAACGTCAAAGGGTTACTCTATGTTTCTCGCGCTGTCACGCCGTTTATGGTTAAGCGTCAAGCGGGGCACATTATTAACATTGGCTCTATCGCCGGTCACGAGGTTTACGCCAATGGCGCGGTTTACTGTGCGAGTAAACACGCCGTCGATGCTTTGACTAAAGGCATGCGTATCGATTTGTGCCAACACGGAGTTAAAGTTTCAACTATCGACCCGGGCTTAGTGAACACCGAATTTAGCAAGGTGCGCTTTCACGGCGATCAACAGCGCGCCGATTCCACTTACAACGGCATGAGGCCGTTATCGGCAGATGACGTGGCGGCCACTATTCTTTACATGGCGCAGGCTCCAGCACACGTCAATCTTGCTGAAGTTCTGTTGTTGCCAACGGATCAAGCCGCCGCCACAGTGGTCAAGCGCGACAATTAATTAATAAAATGACAAATCCATTACCTACTGTAGATTGGTTGCACGTTTGTGACCATGCCTTCCGCGATGAACAAGGAAAGTTGTGCTTGATAGGCTTGTTCGACACGCTAGCCTCACAAGAATTACCTGGTCGACTACCGATGCTATCCGTGGCTATTGGCTTGAGTGATGGTAATGGCGAATATGAAATTGGCTTGCAGGTGACTGCGCCAAGCGGCAAGGCTGTTAACATGAAATTACCACCGGTGCAATTGGCTGATCCGCGGGCCAAGGCGCGAGCGGTAATTCGCCTCAACGGTATGCCGTTTGAGGAATTTGGCACTTATGCTTTTAGATTAATTTT
>CAWWAN010000089.1:0-7050 GCA_963934925.1 uncultured bacterium
CCAGTTGCTGTATTAAATCTCACGACGCCACTGCCGCCGTCACCACCATGGTTACCAACAGCGCCGAGACCTCCAAGGCCTCCTGACACATCGATTACCTCAGATCCTAATTGCATAGTGCCGCCTGCTTCCAACAAAACTGCTCCACCTGAGCCACCACCACCGCCCGCGTCTCCGGGAGGGCCATAGAGCAAAGCAAAAGCGTCATAGAATGGAATGGATTCAACGAAGTTAGAAGTAGCGCCATCGCCACCAGTAGATTCTAAAGCGCCTGTCAAACTAAGATCGTTGCCAGCGAAAATCTGAATGGCACCGCCACCCGCGCCGCCGCCGCCGCCAGCTCCACTGCGCCAAGTTCCAACGGTCCTAGGTGTTGCGCCTGGGACACGGTTTTCTATCGAGCCATGCTGTCCCATTCCGGCACCACCGCCACCTGAGCCACCGAGCAAGAATCCCTGCGATGGGTCTAAGCTTTCAAAACCGGCTGTGATTACAAATTGTCCGCCTGACGCATCAGCCACCTGATTCGGAGTTGTTGCAGAGATGTCCCATGCAAATTTATCACTGCCGTCGTCGCGACCGTTGTACTCGTAAACACCAAGAGCGTCATTTACTTCGGGTATCAAATCGTTATCACTCATGTTCTGACCAAGGCCATTCAGAGAGTTCTCAACAAAATAATCTCCGCGTGCGCCGTCCGTCCAGTAACCGCCACCGCCGCCACCACGTGAGCGATGCAAGATGAATCCTTTGTCACTGTGAGTTTTTATTACATCTCCAGCAGGCATCTCATTCGATCGCGGAGGCCAACACCATGATCCCATGCCTGAGCCATTCTCCAAATCGCTAAGGATGCCATCAGGACTACCTATTGGTGAACCAAGAGCAGAAGCCCCACCGACACCTTGACCGTTATTACCAGAGTAACGATCGTCCGTCGCACCTAAGCCTGAGTTGTAACGATTACTTCCTGGCGTAAAGCCATCTTCAATAAACTGAGACCAAGTTACCGGGATGGTACTGAAATATGCTCCGCCACCAAAGCCTATGCTGTCGGCAAACCATGTATCACCGCCACTCCCACCATTGCCACCTCCTAAAACTCCTATCGCACCATCACCACCAAAAAACTGGTCGGCATTAGAAGATTCAGACGATCCCAATATCGACTCATAGAGTATATTAGCGACTTCATCTCCGTCTCGCTCGCTGGCACTTACCCCGGCATAGAAAGCCTTACCAAAGTGACCCGGCGCATTACTACCGCCAATAAGAATTTTTGAGTCGGAGACAAAATCGCCCTGAGAGACAAGCCGCAGTGGGTTTGACCCGGAAGCAATCACGCTGTTATCACTAGGCAATAAGACCTCTGAGAATGGGTAGAAACCGTCGTTCACCACAACTGTTTTCTCAAGCAAATTAGAATATACCTGTGAAAAGCCATCGGTATTAAAGACGATCGCATTAGACGAACCAGGGGCAAAGTAACCTAGCGCACCAGAGCCACCACCACGATGGCTGCCATCCTGTGACTGACCACTATCGAGATGAGAGGTATTTCCCCATAGGCCAAACACACTACCCGCCGTATCTCGCTGCGTAGAATCGGCGAAAGTCTCATTAAAACTAATGGCTTCTTCGATGGCATCTATCAGCAGCACCTGGTTCGGGCCAGGGTTAGTGAGGTTATTATTGCTTATATCAGCGATTTGTTGGCTGAGCGTTACTTCGAGGTACCTTCCCCCACCATCTGTGCGAGTTGCGTACCCATCCGATGATGGATAAGCAACAGAAGGCGAAAACGTTAAAGTTGTCGTTAAATTATCGCGATTAATTGTCGCTGAATAAAAGCCAGGTATCTCAAGCCGAATATCGGTGAGCGGTTCGTATGACGTCACAGACACCAACGTACTCTCGCCCGTGTCAGGGTTGGCCAACGGCAAAACTTGCATGATGTCGTCGAAGACTAAGTCGATTGGGAAAAACCTGCTATCAGGCACATCAGTCGCATCAGGAGAAATCGAGTCAAGCGAGGGGCTCCCTGGGTTTAAATCGGTTGCCGGCTCAATAGTTATTTCGCCAGTAATCGTAGATTGATTGGAGTAGCCCTTCAAAGATTTAACCACGCTTACCGAGTTGTTGCCGTTTACCGCAACGCGGTAAGTAGCACCAACGGCAAAGCCATAACTTAGACCTTCAACCGTTTGGCTTAACGTTGGGCGGAAAATCACATCACTGCCGCGAACAATAAGCGTACCTGTAGGCTGAACCCCGGTATCGCGATCAACTATAGAAATAGATGAATTATCGACACTTGCGGGATCGACGGTGTCGTTAAAGGTGAACTTGATATCCTGATTCTCAAAGTGCTGAGACGTCGAAAAGGACTGGCCATTACAGCCGAGAGAGCAAGAGGATATTCCGAAATTCGATACGGAGGGAGCCGCAGGGCTAGGAACGCATCCTAAGAACAAAGCAATGCCACACAGGGCAAAGCCAAGATTTATGCAAGAAGTGTTGGGAATTAGTTTCACAATGCTATTATTACTACAACGTAGTCGCTAAGGGAGTAGCGTCAATCTAACGAGGTCTAAGTTTAACAAATTAACACAATAAGTCATGCAAACTTCATACCAATTCCGCTGTAACTTTGGGTTAACTCTACTGCTATTCGGCAGCATCTTTATCTCATGTGCAAAAGACGTAACTCCCTTTATCAGCGAGTCTTCTGACAGCATTGCGCGGAGTGCGGCCTCTGGTGAAAATCCGGCTAAAGACTTGGTTGAGCGCTCTCGGTCACTCGCTGTGCGATATCGCACGATTTCAGGGTATGAGGAACGCATTCAAGCGCTGGATGAAATCCGAATTACTATTCGTGCTGCAGCTTCATTTCATACCCAGTACCCGTTAGATTGGGGTAATTTAATTCAGGAAGACAAGGCAGGGCATCCTGAATTAGCAGTAGAAGAATTTTTGTGCGCCGACTACCTGCTTGATCCAGAAGAGTTGATAATGATTATCAGACAGCAAGACATGCGTACAACTCCTGCTCAGCTGCGAGTTGCCTGCCACAATAGCCTTTGGCGCATTGACCAGAAAGAAGCTTATACCCGAGCGCGCAACCTAATGTTCAGGGAAAAAACACGCGCAGGCGACCTGCTGCGCCCCCAATATCTTGAAGACATGCTGCTAGCTGTGCAGGGCCACTTAGCAGACGAACTCTTACTGTCGATTGCAGCAGAGGAAAGCATGGAAGCGCGTGCACGAAGTCTTGCGATGAGTGCTGTTGTAAAGCGCGGCATGGTCGAAGCTGCGCCCATCTTTGAAAGCGTCTTCGATACCGAAGCAACTAATTTTTTAATTCGTAAAGACGCTTTGTTAGCGGTGCTAAAGCTTGACCAACAACGCGGTATCTCAATTCTCGTCAATAAAATGCCGCAACGCACAAATGACATTGGCTTGTTTACTTTCATGACTGCACTGCGCGAACAATACAATATTAAGTAATGGCTATTTTTGATTCCCACTGCCATCTTTACTGGAACGAAGAGCAAGTGAGCGTTGCCGAACAATTGCAACTTGCGACAGAGGCTGGCGTAACAAAGTTGCTATGTGTCGGTACCGATGCCGATTCGTCACGGCGATGCCTTGAAATCAGCGAGCAATATTCACAGGTGATTGCCTCGGTCGGCCTGCATCCAAACGATGTTGGTGATTTAAGTGAACTCGACGCGAAGTTAGACGAGATCGCAGCTCTCTCACAAAACGGAATCTGGCATGCCATTGGTGAAACGGGCCTCGACTTCTTTCATAATCGCTCCGAGGCTGCTGCTCAAGAAGCGGCACTGTTGTTCCATTTAGATTTGGCCAATCAAATGAACCTGCCTATTATTATTCATTGCCGCGAAGCCGTCGAGCAACTAGTTGCCATTCTTGAAAAACGTGGGCAGGCTGTGAATGGCGTAATGCATTGCTTTTCTGAAGGCCCTGAGTATGCTACGCGCCTATTAGATTTGGGCTTGCACTTCAGCTTTGCTGGCAATATAAGTTATCCAAAATCACAAGCGATTCGAGATTCAGCCGCATGCATTCCGCTTGAGAGGTTGTTAGTTGAAACTGACGCCCCATTTTTAGCTCCACAGCCCGTGCGTGGCAAAAAGAATTTATCGGCCTACATCGTGCATACCTTAGATGCGGTTGCAGCCGCACGCTCCCAAAGCGTTGCCGACATACGCGATCAAGTGTTCAACAACACTACAAAGTTATTCCACTTTGCCGACTAACAATTCGCTTGCCAGAGGAACGACGCCTTGGGGTGTCTCTTTCCAAGAATACTTTGCGATAGACGGCATCACTTTAGAAGTTGAAAAGTCTACGTAGTAACTCATCTCTCCGGAATATTTATTCAAGTTTGGCCAAGCCCAACAGCCAGCGATATTGCCATGGTCATCTGTTGCAAGTTGAAAACGGTATCCGCCACGGTGTGCGATACTACCATCTGTAACGACCAATGAGGGAGCTACCGCGAGAAAAGGTGCGCGCAAAACTGAAATGTTGGCGCTTGGCAATTTCAGTGGTACAGGAACGGTAGTTGCTAGTTGATTTAATGTGGCGTAGTTACCTGTCTGCTGGTGCCAAACACGTTGCGCACCATCGATCATTTGCAAATACCGCTGGGCATGCTGTTGATTCAAGTCACTGCGCTGAGCCAGCGACATCGGAATAGCGAACAAAGCCACTATGCTAATCACGCAGATAAACACCAATAACTCGGCTAATGTAAACGCTTGATTGCGTCGTGGCATGACTTGCAGCATAAAATATATTAACAAAAAACCAGGCGCCCTGCAATCTCTGCACGGCGCCTGGTAAATTTATAGGTACTAGTTGTTTGGAATGACTAGGATTTCTACACGACGGTTAGCCGCTTTGCCTTCTTTTGACTTATTATCAGCCATTGGCTTCCATTCGCCGTGGCCAGAAATACGCATTGATTCCGCCCCAACCTTCATGTCCTTAATGAGGTAGTTTGCTACTGAAAGAGCACGGTTAACAGACAACTCGAGGTTACTGTCCCAACCTGACTTCTTAGGCTGGTCAGAGTCTGTATGACCCTCAACCCAGAAAGTGCTATTTGCGTAATCGCTGTGCAAGATTGAAGAAACAGTCGTCAGACTATCTTTGCCCTTCTTGTTTAGCTCAGCCTTACCAGATGGAAAACTTAAGCTAGATGGTAAAGCTAGAACAATAAAACCACCACGGCTTTCGACGTTAACGCCAGTACCTGCAAGGCGTGACATTAGGCCTTCGACCTCGGAGTTTTGCTTAGAGAAAGCAGCTTCACTAGCTGCGATGCGACTTTGCAATTCAGCATTGTTTTCGTGCTCGAAAGCAATTTGTTCGTTTAGTGCTGCACGCTCAGCATCGAGACGATCGCGCTCCATGCGCAAGGAGTCATTTGCTTGTGAGTATGCTTCAAGTTGTTGATCTTGGTCTTCGATCATTTGACGTTGCATGCTTGATTGACAAGCAGGAGCAACAAGTGCGATAAGTGCGATGAGTAGTGTGGATTTTTTCATGAGGTGCGTTGGTTAGCCGTAAGCCAACAGTGTTGGCCAAGTGACTAGAAAGAAATGGTGTACGTGCAAGGGAAACAACATCGTGAGAGTCGTTCCTAGAATCAGCGGTGGACCGAAAGGGATTACCCTGCCTATCCGCCAACCGACATACGGGGATGAATGAGCATAAGTGAGTTGGCTGCCCCGTTGTTTTCGCCGCATAGAGATTACGAACCAAAAACGCAAGACATTCAACACACCTAAAAGTGCGCCGGCAAAGACGCCGATAGCTAGAGTCCAGATAGAACCTTCGATACCGAGGAAGGCGCCGACAGCGGCAATGTATTTGACGTCGCCGAAGCCTAGAGCTTCCTGCCCTAAAAGATAAGAAAAACCACGCCCAATTCCAAGTAATAATACGAAAGAAATTGAAGAACTTAGGAAAGCGGAAATGAGGGCGCCGCCGGAAGTGGTCGATAACTCTAAGCCCAGCAAACTAGAAATAGACAAAGATGAGCTAAGTTGTGGCCAGAAATGAAATTGCGGAGCAAGAGCGGCAGCCACGAGGCCGAAAGCAATTCCGCCGACGGTGATACCATCGGGTAAAATAAAATGCTTCCAATCGATAACAGCGGCTATCCAAAGCGCGCAAATGGCGATAAGTGCTAGCAAAAACGCTGCAGCGCTACCGCCGCGCGCAGGATCTGCTATCCAAGAATGTGCTACCAGGTAAAAAAGCGTAGCACAAATAATTTCGTTGGCGAGATAACCGAGGCTGAAGGATGCCTTGCAGTGGCGGCATTTACCACCCAAAATCATATATCCCAACAACGGAATATTGTCATACCAATTCAAGCTATGCTTACACTGCGGACAAAAAGAACGCGCCGGAGAAATAATGCTCAGCCCTTCCTGAGGAACTCGATAAATAGCTGCGGAAGCAAATGAGCCGGCCATTGCGCCAAGTACAACAACGAAAGCATTGTAAAGCCAAGGAACTGATTGAAGCAACTCTAACCACGACATGATGCCATTGTCCTAGAACCATCGCTGCAATTACAGAAGATAATGCACTTTAGTTGTTAGAAACGAGCGGATAGTGACTCGTTTCTTCCGCGAGACTTCGAGCGGAAATACCTTCAATCGTTGAAGGCAATGCCAAATAAGCGGCCCCCCTAAATGAGGGTAATTCAACTTCAATAACTGATGAAAAGCGCTTGTTACTTATCAAATGCACGTTGCAATTTATTGCTAGGCCTTCATTCCCAGAAATAAACAACTTCGCAAAAGATAATGTGCGAGGATCAATAGCCCCATCAACGCTAAAACGCAATGCGGTTTTAGAGCTAACATCAATCGTTTGCCCCGGCGAGTAGTTAACCACGAACAACGGTTTAATATTCGCATCGAATGCCGACAGTACTCCGCTTGTGGATAGCGGCAAAAATCCTATTCTAAGTTGTACGTCTTTAGCCAAAAAGGAGGCTTGCTC
>CAWWAN010000090.1:0-7011 GCA_963934925.1 uncultured bacterium
CCATCAACAATCTGGGCGCGGTCGCTCAGCACGAGATTGGTGGTCCGGCGACGCAGGAGACAATTTATGTTTTAGTTTAGGATTGCGGTATAAAAATATGCCGCCGCATGTTGTTGGTCTAATTGGTGCGGTTGCATTAGCTGATGTTTGTCAGCAACTGTTACCCGATGAACAACTAGCTATAAAATGGCCGAATGACATTCTGTTGAACTCTGCCAAGATAGCTGGATTCTTATGTGAGTTACCAGCGGGTGGCGACACACTCGTGTTGGGATTAGGAGTAAACGTTAACACTAAGCCCTCGAGCGAAAATATGCCCTACTCGGTTGCTTGCTTGAATGAATTCGGCCTAAACTCTGAACCGCTCGAATTGCTGGGATTGGTAATTTTTCGTTTCGAGGAGTTGATGATTCGCTACCAGCGTCGCGGCAGTACCGACTTTGAAGATAGTTTTTTGAATTATCTGCAGAATTGGGCCCCAAATGGTGTGCGAAATCCGTCTAACCAAAAGGTGGGCGCGTTGTTAAAATTTTCGGTCACAAATGGCTTGTCCCTTGATGTTGATGGTGAGCAGTTTACCCAACCAATGGAAACCATAAATTGTCTCGAAAGAATTGACCATGTCACGTAACGATTCCCGTACTCCTGCTGACTTACGCCCACTAAAGTTCACGCGCAAATTCACCAACCACCCTGCAGGATCTGTTCTGGTTGAAGCCGGGCAAACCCGTGTACTCTGCACCGTTACCGCCACTGAAAGCGTGCCGCGCTGGCGCCAAGGTTCTGGCAAAGGCTGGCTCACTGCCGAATACGCGATGTTGCCCGGCTCGGTGGTGGGTCGCAAAAAGCGCGAGCACGATCGTCGCGACGGGCGCTCTGTTGAAATTCAGCGCTTGATCGGACGCGCTTTACGCGCAGCGATTGATATGCGATCTTTCCCGAATGTTACTCTGCAAGTTGATTGCGATGTTTTGCAAGCCGACGGTGGCACGCGCTGCGCGTCAATCTGCGGTGCCATGATGGCGCTCAATGACGCAGCACATTACTTGAACGACAATGGCAAGCTGAAATCATGGCCAATCAAGCATTGGCTTGCGGCCGTGTCCGTTGGCCATGTTGGCGGTCGCGCGTTGCTTGACTTAGATTACAGCGAAGACTCGACTGCCGATGTTGATATGAATGTTATTGCGACAGAGAGTGGCCAAATCGTTGAAGTGCAAGGAGCTGCCGAGGGCGAACCGTTTTCCTTAGACGTTCATCACGAGTTACTTTCACTAGCCATGAAAGGCACCGCCGACATCATCGCGCAGATGAAAGAATTAGCCGCCGACAAAGTCGAAGCATGAGCCAACGTATCCTGCTTGCCTCGAGCAATTCCAAAAAACTCGCAGAGCTGCAATCACTATGTGAAGATTTAGACGTTGATATCCTCTCACCTAGCGATGTCGACGCCGAACTGCCCGACGTTATTGAAGACGGCGATGACTTTCTAGCGAACGCAAGCAAGAAGGCCATCGAGTTTAGCGAGTTTACATCGAAGTATTTGGGTGACGATGTCTGGACACTTGCCGACGATTCTGGCTTATGCGTCGATTATTTAGACGGCGCTCCGGGTATTTACTCTGCGCGTTATGCCGGTGATGATGGTCCACAACGTAATCAATCAAACAATGACAAGCTGTTAAGCGAAATGAAAAATGCGACTGGTGACCAGCGTACGGCCGCCTTTTGGTGCGTGATTGCGGTCGCTCATCAAGGTCAGGTGTTATTTGCAGTCGAGGGCAGCGTTAATGGCAACATTTTGCACGAAGCCGATGGAGAAGGCGGATTTGGCTACGACCCGCTGTTTTATCATGTAGAATCTGCATCTAGCTTCTCCAGTCTCACCCCTGAAGAGAAGTCACGAGTTAGCCATCGTGGGCAGGCGATTGCGCGATTGCGTAACGTATTAGAATCGGTGGCTAAATAAGTCATGAGCAAATCATTCCCTCCCGAGCGTATCCGCAACTTTTCGATTATCGCGCATATCGACCATGGTAAATCTACTTTGGCCGACCGCTTTCTAGAAATGACCGGTGCTGTTGACAACCGTAAGAAACAGGCGCAGCAACTCGATTCGATGGATATCGAGCGTGAGCGCGGTATTACCATTAAAGCTGCTGCTGTGTCATTAACGACAATGGTTAATGGTGACGAATACCTGCTCAACCTTATCGATACTCCAGGGCACGTTGACTTCGCTTATGAAGTTGAAAAATCTTTGCAAGCATGTGAAGGAGCGGTGTTGTTAATAGACGCTGCGCAGGGAATCCAAGCGCAGACTGTGGCGAATGCGATGCTGGCGATGGAGCAAGACATGACCATCATCCCGGTATTTAACAAAGTCGATTTGCCCCACGCACGTCCCGAAGAGTTCGCGAGCGAGCTTGAAAACACCTTATTGCTTGAGCCCGAGTTGGCGCTGCACTGTTCCGCAAAAACCGGCCAAGGAGTCGACACCATCATCGAAGCTATTGTAGATCGCGTCGGACATCCGCAAGGCGACCCTGATGCTCCACTGCAGGCTTTGATCTTTGACGCTAAGTACGACGAATACCGCGGCATTGTGGTTTATCTCAGGATTATCAATGGCACATTACGCAAGGGCGACATCGCACACACTATTGGTGTTGGCGCCGACTACGAAGCTGTTGATATCGGAAAGTTTATGCCGAAGATGGTGCCGCACGATACTTTATCAGTCGGCGAGGTGGGTTACTTCATCTCGAACATCAAGAAACTAGAAGACGTCCGCGTTGGTGATACCATGACTGTTTCTAAGGGCCAGCGAGCGGAAGCCCTTCAAGGGTACCGCGAGCCGCAGCCGATGGTGTGGTGTGGCGTGTTCCCTGTTAGCTCGGGCGATTTCGAAGACCTGCGTGCGGCATTGAATCAACTCAAATTGAATGATTCATCGATCGTTTTCGAGCCCGAATCTTCTGAGGCTTTGGGCTTTGGTTTCCGTTGTGGTTTCCTTGGTTTGCTACACATGGAAATCGTGCAAGAGCGCCTCGAGCGCGAATCTGGCTTGAACGTCGTTCAAACTGCGCCCTCGGTGCCATACCAGATCGTACTGAAAGACGGTTCCGTAAAAGACATTCGCTCGCCTGGAGCGCTGCCCGACCCTAATATGTTTGAAGACATTCAAGAGCCGATTGTGTGTACAAACATATTGGTACCTACCGAGTCCATTGGCGCCATCATGTCACTATGTGCCGAACGCCGAGGAACATTCCTCCGCCAAGACCATCTATCGGCAAACCGGGTAATGCTCGCCTGGGATTTACCTTTGGCTGAAATCATTTACGACTTCTACGACAAACTAAAATCTGGCACTAAGGGTTACGGCACGATGAACTTCGAGTCACCAAGATTCGAAACGGCTAACCTGGTCAAGCTGCGCATTCTTGTTTCCGGCAACGAGGCTGACGCGCTGTCCACTATTTGTCACGCCGACAATGCTCAGCGACGCGGGCGTGCTGTGCTCAAGGTGTTGCGTAAAGAAATTCCGCGTCATCAGTTTGAGGTTTCGCTACAGGCTGCTGTTGGCGGAAAGATTTTAGCACGCGAGAATATTCGCGCCTTGTCAAAGAATGTTACGGCTAAATGCTATGGTGGTGACATCACCCGTAAGCGTAAACTATTATCCAAACAGAAAGAAGGCAAGAAGCGGATGAAGAGTATCGGAAATGTTGAAGTGCCGCAAAAAGCATTCTTATCTGTTCTTACTACCGACGAATAATTTGTATGGCTAAGAAGAAAGAAAAATCAAAGCATCCTTTTCGCGAAAACATCGAAGTGGTGTTGTTTGCGATTATTATGGCCATGGGCCTAAAGGTGTTTGCGATTGAGGCTTATCAAATACCCACCGGTTCCATGCAACCGACGCTAATGGGCACCGAACTGCTTGACCCAGCGACCAAGCGCCCTGCTGGCCGGCTGAATGATCGAGTGTTAGTGGACAAGATTTCATACTTTTTCAGAGATCCGCAACGCTGGGAAGTAGTCGTTTTTCGTTACCCGCTTCTTACGCATAACAACTACGTCAAAAGACTCGTTGGCATGCCCAACGAACAACTCTGGATTGATGGCGGCAATTTATACGCCCGCAAACTTGGCAGTGACGACGATTTTGTTGTTTTAACTAAGCCGTGGAAAGTCATGCAAAACATCTGGAAGAAAGTTTTGCCTGGTGTAGGCGACGACCCAACTCAATGGCATGGTTGGAGCACAACTGGCAAAGCTACATCGAACGACACAGGACACATCGTTTTTAGCGGTAACGGTAAAACGGAATATGCCTCGAGCATTCGCAACGGTTACCTACACGGCTACCCGGAAGAAATTTATTTTTCAGTGCCGAATACGTCCTCGCGTTCACGCGAAGTTGTCGGCGATTTGCGTTTACAGTTTCAGTTAGACGGCCAGAAAGCAACGGGCAGTATCGACGTTGGATTAGAGCTTGGCAATAACCTTCTCAGCGCAAAGTTTGATGCTTCGGGTTCATTGGTCTTGTCACTACCTACTGGCGAACAACGCACCATAGATATCCCTACACACCTTAACAGCGATGTCGATATCGCATTCTGGGATCACCATTTACGCATAGCCTTGGGTGACGATGTTGTGTTTGATGAGACGCTTGATGTTGAGCCGCACACCACGAAACTTCCTCGCAACCGTATGGCTTTTACGGTTAATGGAAGCCAATGGATATTAAGCCCCGTTAAGGTGTCGCGTGATATCCACTATTTGCCACCGCGCCAAAACGCAGCACCTGTCTTCGAAATAACCGAAGGCCACTATTTTATGATGGGCGATAACACCCAGAATTCTTTAGATAGTCGTGATTGGCAACGAGAAACATTTAGTTACGATAACGGCGACGACACGACCTTCAAGGTTGCAGGCGATCACCTGCAACACGGCTCTGACCCAATGTACAATAATCCCCGCTGGAACATGAGTCATGACATCATGACGCTGCGTGACGAATTCGGGAACATCCACACTCTTGATGGAAACATGGTCAAACAATCTGCTGATGTACTGCAACATGCGCCGTTGGTGCCCCGCAATTACATGCTAGGCCGCGCACTAGCTGTGTTTATGCCGCTAAAACCACTATCTCCGATTAACCGTTTTAATTTAGTCCAATAATATGAGCATTATTCTAGAAACGAAAGGCATCAGCAAATCATTCAAAGGGCGCTCCGTTGTTAACGGCGTCGACCTAGTTGTTAACGATGGTGAGATCGTTGGTCTGCTTGGGCCCAACGGCGCTGGCAAGACAACCACTTTTAATATGTGCATGGGGATGGTTGCTCCTGATAGTGGGCAAATTTTATTGCGCGATGAAGACGTTACGGGCATGCCGATATATCAACGTGCACGGCGCGGCTTAGGTTACTTGGCTCAAGAGGCTTCCGTTTTTCGTAAGCTATCGGTTGCCGATAATATTCTTGCCGTACTTGAGACTTTGTCACTAAATAAAATGGAGCGCCAGCAAAAGTGCGGCGCGCTACTCGAAGAATTTGGTCTGACTCATTTACGTGATAGCATGGGCGAAGTTCTATCTGGCGGCGAGCGTAGACGCGTTGAAATTGCGCGCGCCCTAGCGACTAACCCAAAATTGATTTTACTAGACGAACCCTTCAGTGGCGTAGACCCTATTGCCGTTGAAGACATTCAATCCATTTTGGTGCAGCTGCAAGCAAAAGGTATTGCTATTTTGCTAACTGACCATAATGTACGCGAAACGCTTAGTATTACTAACCGCTCGTACATTTTGTCATCCGGTACGGTTCTCGCAGAAGGAACAGCAGAAGAACTAGTGCACAATAATGCAGTGCGCAAGGTCTATTTAGGCGAGAATTTCGAGTTAAGCTAAAGCAAGTCATCCGCGAAAATGGTGGCAAGGGTAGAATATCGCGCCCCCAGTCACACGATATACCTTGTCATGGAAATTTTTAGCTTCGTCAAACGCGTCCCTTCCACAACCGCTAATGTGGAAATAAAAGGCCAACAGCTCGACATCTCAGGATGCGAGTTCGAGATTAATCCTTACGACCGCTTCGCGGTTGAAGAAGGTTTGCGCCAAAAAGAGGCTGCTGGCGACGGCAACGTCACCGCTGTTAGTTTCGGCGATGACGCTTCGCAAAAAGAATTGCGCACAACTTTGGCGATGGGCGCCGACGCTGCCTTATTGCTGAAGAATGACGCGGCGGATTCTGCCGACGCCGCCACCACTGCCAAAGTGATTGCTGCTGCAATCGGCGAGCGTAGTTTTGATTTACTGTTGTTTGGCAAGCAATCTGTCGGCCACGATCAACACGGCGTTGGCGCTGGTGTTGCGACTCGCTTGGGCATTCCTTGTATCACCGAAGTTATTTCTTTAGACATCTCCGCGGGACAGGTTACTGCGCAACGCGGGGTCGAAGGGGCCATTGAAACTATTACTGCAAGCTTACCTTGCGCAATTACTTGTCAAAAAGGTCTTAACGAACCACGCCTTGCTTCATTGAAGGGCATCATGGCTGCTAAGAAGAAGCCGCTCGAGTCTGTCGATGTCGAAATGCCGGCGTTGGCACTCATTGTCGAGTCTACTCAACCACCAGCTGCTCGCCCAGCAGGACGCATCGTTAATAACGCTGCCGAATTGGTCGACGCTCTGCGTAACGAAGCAAAAGTCCTATAAGAGGTAAATTAAATGTCATCCGTACTAGTTATTCTTGAAACTCGCCAGGGCGAGCTACGCCCTTCGTGCCTTGAAGCTGTTGGTGCAGCTCGCGTCATCGCCGACGCCAAAGGTTGCGCAGTGGTTGCTCTCGCAACCGAATCTGCCAACCTCGATGCTGCTGTTATTGGTGCCGCAGGCGCGGATCAACTCATGGTCGCTACTGCTGAAGCTCACTCTGCCGATGCCGCTGCTGCAACTGCTGCGCGTGTCGCTAGAGAAATTAGCGCCAACAC
>CAWWAN010000091.1:0-6751 GCA_963934925.1 uncultured bacterium
CTGGATTCAAAAGTAAAGTCACGCCGTTGATTGTTAGCGTCAAGTCCGCTTAAAACGAAATTGCTGCGCCCGTCGCCTAAACTTAATAAAGCAAGCTGGCTGCCTAGGGCATTACTTGTCTCGAGGCCATTAATCGCCACGAGCTGTGAGTGCTCGCCCATTGCTTTGGCGATGTCACTATCTGGAGCTAGGCTTAAATCGTAAGCCGGAGCAACGCCAATAGTTGAAAATCCTTTTTCTTCATCGAATAGGGGCTGCAGCTTTAAGTTGACGCGTTCACCGTCGCGCTTAACAACGATATCAAGCGATGTGTCGCGTTCCGCTAGAGCGATACCCGAGCTAATGTGGCGAAAGCCATGCACTTCACGCTCGTTGATTGACAGGACTACATCGTCCGGCAGCATTCCTGCGCTCCATGCTGGACTGTCAGGTGACACCGCACCGACGGTCGGGGAGACAAAAGGTACGCCGACAAAGAACAACACTGGAATAATTAAAAAGGCAAACAAGAAATTCGCCATGATGCCGCCGGCATAGAACAACAAACGTTGCTTGGCGCTTGCATAGAACAAATCTCCGGGGCGCGGAGGCCTCGAAGGGTCGTCGCCAGACACTTGCACGTATCCGCCAAGAGGCAGTAACGAAACACGGAAGTCGGTGCCATTGCGCTGCCACCCAAATAATCTTGGGCCGAAGCCGATAGCGAAAACTTTAACGCGAATGCCGACAGCGCGAGCAGCAAAGTAGTGGCCGCCTTCGTGAATGACTAGCAGCAAACCAATGCCGAAAATAGTTAGAATTACGGACATGTTTAAGACAGTTGAAGTTGGCAGTATTCGCGGCTACGTAGGTCAGCGGCTAAAATGTCGCTGATAGTATCGCACTTATTCGCGCAACAATTTGTAAGCGCGTCGGCGCAAAGTTTGGTGATATCGCCAAATGAAATGTCGCCGGCTATGAAGGATGCGACTGCGATTTCGTCGGCGGCATTAAGTACGGCACCGGCATCGTTGCCCATTGAAATAGCTTGTTGTGCCAGCGCTAAGGCGGGGTAACGTTCGCTATCAGGTAGATCTAGACTAAGCTCAGAGAACAACTCAATGTCGAAACCGTTAAGTTCAGATTGCGTGCGAGTGGGGTAATGCAGGGCATAGTGCAACGGAAAGCCCATATCGGGTGGGCCCAGTTGAGCGATGATTGAACCATCAAGAAACTCAACCATCGAATGAATCACAGATTGGCGATGAATCAACACTTTGATTTGATCGGCGCTCACTCCGAACAGGCAGTGTGCTTCGATGATCTCAAAAGCTTTATTCATCATCGTCGCTGAATCAATGGTGATGCGTGGTCCCATGTCCCAGTTAGGGTGAGCCAAGGCTTGAGCAGTCGTGGCCGTTGCTAAATCGGCTATAGGCATGTCACGTAGCGCGCCGCCAGATGCGGTGAGTAGCAGTTGCTTGATAGGGGCTGTTTCGCCAACTAAGCACTGGAAAATAGCCGAATGTTCGGAGTCGACCGGCACGATGGTCGCGGAATTACTGGCAGCCAAGGACATCAGAATTGAGCCGGCCATCACCAGTGATTCTTTGTTGGCCAGCGCTAGATCACAGCCAGCGCTAAGGACGGCTTCGCTAAAAGGGAGTCCTGCGGCGCCGACGACTGCATTCAGACAGATGTCATAGTGGCCGCTTTGCAAGAGGTCGAGCAGGCGCTGATGGTCGTCCGCATCAGAAGTCAGATATTGTGGAATACTGGCGTCAACCAAATCACTTAGCTGCTGCTGCTGACTATGCGCCGACACTGCGCAAATCTGCCATTGAATAGGCGATTCTTTGATTATTTCCAGAGCGCGAACACCTACGGTGCCAGTGGCTCCTAGAATGATTATTCGACGCGGAGAGCTAGTCATTAGACCTAAATATCATACGCGCGCTCCGTTAGAATAAAAGTCGTGAATGACTCAACATCACCTTCATCTTCCTCATTGAGTTACAGTGACGCAGGCGTGGATATCGCCGCCGCAGAATCTGCGCTCGATACTTCAAAGAATGCCATCCGCGCAACTCATGGCGATCGTGTCCTTGCTGACATCGGCAGTTTTGGCGGCTTGTTCAACGCTAGTGGTTTGGGCAAAGACCCTGTGCTAGTAGCTACCGCTGATGGCGTAGGCACTAAAATTCGTATTGCTGCTGCCGTCAAAAAGTTTGATACTGTAGGGCGGTGCTTAGTGCAACATTGCATCAACGATGCTTTAGTGCAGGGCGCAGAGCCGCTGTTCTTCTTAGATTACATTGGCACTGGTAAGCTTGACCCAGCAATGGTGTCTACTGCAATAACGGGTGTTGCCACCGCGTGTGGTGATCATGGTGTTGCGTTACTTGGTGGAGAAACTGCTGAAATGCCTGGGGTTTACCCCGACGACGAGTTTGATTTAGTCGGCACTTTGGTTGGTGTAGTCGAACGCGATTTAATTATTGATGGCTCTAACGTCAAAGTGGGTGACAAGCTGATAGGTTTACCTTCAGTAGGTCTTCATACCAATGGCTATTCTTTGGCGCGCCGCATCGTCGAAGAGCGTATGCAAATCAGCTACACCGACACTTTCCCAGGCGATACTCGCAGCGCAGCTGACGTACTCCTCGACCCCCATCTGTGCTACCTAGAGAGTCTACGTCCTTACCTGCCGAATAAAGCAGTCCATGCGCTAGCGCATATCACTGGCGGCGGAGTTCCTGGCAACTTGCCACGCGTATTAAATGGCTTAGGCGCAGCGGTGTCTCGCGAAGCCGTGCCCAAGCAAAATGTGTTCACGCAACTCTGTGAATACGGTAACGTCGAGCGTGACGAATCATGGAAAGCCTTTAACATGGGTGTTGGCATGATCCTAGTCGTTGATGCTGATGAAGCCGACGCCATCTATCAAGACTTAGATTCGCGTGGCGAAAAGCCCTTCATGATGGGTGAAATTCGTGACTGCCAAGGTGTCGAATGGTTGGACTAACCGTCCTGCTACCGTTACTGGCATTTTGCATTGCACCAGCGCAAGATAGCGAGAGCCTGCAAGCAACACACGCCTCGCGTCTCGAAATGCTGCTCGAGAGCCCACGTGCTGACAGTTACTGGCGCAACACCGTCTTTCAGTCGGTGACACGCCTCGAGCATCATCACCCACAGCTCAGTTCGCGCGCCTGGCAGGCACTTAATCTACCGGCTAGTGATACCTCAGTTTCCAATACTTTAGTGTTCTCGCGGCGTAACCAACGACCTTTGCCCTTACTAGATAACTGCGAGGCAGCAGACTCTAGATTGGAACGCGCACTTGCACTTTGGGGCGACTTACAGTTGGTCGAATGCCAACAATTGATGATGTCCGCAGCTATCACTTATGCCGATGACACTCGCTTCGTCAACAACTTAGCGTGGCTGTCGATGAAGGCTCCAGTGCAACTTTCTGCCACTAGTGGCACTCGAGAACTTTGCCAAGCAGTTCTCGCCTTCCGGTCTCCGCACCCTTAAGCTAATATTATGCGAATTTGTACTCTACTGTTTTTCGTTTTCTCTAGTTTTGCCTTTGCCCAAGGTGAGCCAGAGCTAAAGTCATCAGATCTCAAAAAGATTTCTAAATACACTGGTGACTGGATTGACGCTAAGATTGACGGCGATTCTTCAAAATTGTCAGACGCAATTATGTCTCTGGAAGGGCAGGTCGTGAAAATGGCGAAATCGTCAAAAGGTCGCAACCCTTTGTCATACGTTTACGACTGGGAAATAGCTCTGCACCAAGATCGTAAATACGCGACCTCGGGCTCCACTGTCAAAAAAGGCCGCGTAGCCAACGTCGCTTTTGCACGTGCTCCATACAGCGTTTGGCTACCGAAAAAGTACAATCCGAAAAAATCGAGTTACCCATGCGTAGTCTTACTTGGCGCCAAGGCCGCGTCAGTGATTGAATCTTTGCCAGTCGAGGTCCTAGAAAATATGATTATTCTGGCGCCGGACATCTCTTCCTTGTCTGAAGATTTGGCTTTAACAATGGAGACGCTGATCAGTCTTATTATCCCTGTCAGTGAGGCCTCTAAGGCTTACCACCTCGATCGTATGCGCTTGTTCATGGTAGGAACGGATGAGCTTGGTTCAGTAATCGCAGCGCAGTGGGGCGCGGTCATGCCTCACCTGTTCGCAGGAGTAACTAGTACCACAGATGTCACGGGTAAAATCGTAGGCGGCAAAAACCTCGAATTGGTTGCTAATACGGTAATGGCCTCGGCGAATGATGCTGCTACTTGGTGTTCTATTCAAGCACGCACCAATCCCTATCCTTTAAGCTTTGAATTTGAAATCCCATGGCCGCAGCAAAGCCGTGTATTCTGGGTTCATCCCGTCAAGTCGGATTCTTTTGAGGGAGAGCTGGCAAATATTAAAGTTAGCGTCGACCGTGATTCGAACACGATATCTATTGATTCTACTAGTGTAGAGCGCGTCAAGCTTTATCTAAACGATGCGATTGTCGATCTGGATAAGCCCGTTATTATCGTGCGTAACGGTATCGACTATACCTATCAGCCAAGTCGTTCTGTTGGCACGATGCTGGAAGTGTTCGCTAGCTCTTTAGATGGAGCTGTCTTCCCAGCCACTATTCAAGAGGTAGATATTCCTCAAGCTGAGAAAACACAAGAATAGTATGACCGTGTGGATCGCACTGCTCGGCGGATTCTCGGTGCTTGTCATTGAAATCCTCGGTGTGCATTTGCTTGCGCCATGGTTCGGCAGCTCGACCATCATCTGGAGTCAGCAAATAGCCATCATATTATTAGCGATGGCGGTCGGCGCATGGTTTGGTGGTAATGTGGCGCGCAAGCAGGTTGATTTGCATTCTAAGCTGTCAAAAGTGCTTGCTGTTGCAGCTGCGTTTTTTATATTGTTGGCATACGGTGTCGATTATTTCGCAGCGAAAATTTTACCAACACACCTTAGCTTAGACCAAGTAGCGGGTCTTTTTCAGGTTGGCAGCTTTGCCGCGGCGATTATCTTTTTTGCACCACCCGTTTTCTTCTTGTCGTGGGTGACACCTATCCTGGTAGAGCTACGTGTTGCTGATGGTAGTAGCGCAGGTCAAGCATCCGGCAGACTAGGCGCGATCGCTACAGCGGGTTCCTTGGCAGGTATTTACTTTTCGACGTTCATTGCAATACCGATACTCGGCGTGCGGGCCAGCATTATTGCGGTTGCCATTTTGCTTGCGATAGCCTCGTTGATGCTTAGCAAGCGACTGCGCTTGGCGATAGGCTTGCCGTTATTAGGATTACCGTTATTACTTGAGAGCCCATCGTTATATGCGAATATGCCGCCATCTTCAACGTTGGTTGAGTCGTTGCATACTCCTTATCAAAAGCTACGCGTTATTGAGTTCGTTGACACGAATGACGGCAGTGTTGAGCGCTGGCTACAAATGAATGAAGGCTTAGACTCCTATCAATCACGATGGAAGTCTACTGCTGGAGAATTATCGCAATGGCCCGGTGGTTATTACGATTTATTCGCCTTGCTTCCGACATATATCGAATACCAACAAGCGGACGTTAAACCACAGCACAACTATTGCATTCTTGGCTACGGTGGGGGCTCCGCTGTAATGCCAATCGCCACAGCCGAGCAGAATCATCCCTATAAAGTAGTCGGTATAGAAATAGATCCCGTGGTCACTCAGTTGGCTGAGAAGCACATGCCACTTCCTCAAGAATTGTCTGCGAATATCGAAGTGTATTCCGATGTCGATGCTCGCGCTGCATTACGCTTTTGCGACGAAGAGCAAGACGCCATTATCGTCGACGCTTATTCGCGGCAGTTCGAGGTGCCCTTACACATGGCCACCAAAGAATTCTTTGACGAAGCTTATGGGAAGCTCGCAGACGGTGGGGTGCTATGCTTTAACCTGGGTACAACAGGCACTGAGCTGGCCGACAACGTGCTGGGCTATGTAACGGCAAGCATTGTCGCAAGCTTTGGTTCCGAATACGTGCGCTTGCAGCACGTTGCTCGATCACGTAACTGGATCATCTTTGCGCGCAAGGCAAAGCAACTGCCACCCTTAAGTGACATGGCGTCATTGCTGCCTAGCGGATGGCCTATCGAGCTCGGCGCAAGTTGCCTTCCCGCTGAATGCATTGAGGGCGCGGCTCTCAAACTAAACCCTACGCCAGCCCTGAGTGACGACAAGAATTCGCTAATGGCGAATCAATTCTTTGAGTGGGCTAAAGACTGATGAGGATACTCATTGTTGTTGGCCTGATGCTTATATCTTCTTCGCTTTTCGCGCAGAACGCCTCTTTGCCAATACCCCATGATGCGAAGTCCTTATTGGAGTATTACGCTGTATCTACAGATAGTCCGACGCAGCAGGCCCGTGTTTACTTGTCCGCAGGAGCCGCAATGCAAATCGACTCCTCTTTAGAATCCACAGCCGCCTTGTCTTCCGAAGATCGGCGCTATCAACTTCTAGCGGCTTGCTTTAATCCTTCTTTGCACTCCGAAGCTTTGGTAGATGCTAATGACTGGCTTGCGAATAATCAACAGTTAGCGGATTCCGCTTCTTATGCTAACGTCGTTGAAGTGCGTGATTTCTTGTCCGAGAAGCAGCAGCAGGTACTAGGAATAAGCGACGCGACGACATTGTTTGTAATAAGCTTGGCATCTTTCTTGCTTGCCTTCGTCGTAATATTTAAGCGTTATGTTTAAATTCGGCAAGAAC
>CAWWAN010000092.1:0-6724 GCA_963934925.1 uncultured bacterium
AGTACGCCAGCTTAAGCCCAGAGAACCACTTAGAGGTGCAGTCAACTATTAAGTCTTACTCTAATGGTTATAAAAACGCTGCGGGCATGGTCGATGGCCTGGCGCGCAATAAGACCGTTCAGCTTAAGCACGAGCAAGAAGTAGAGTTTCGCACTTGGGTGGCCGCCGATGAATTACGCCAGCGCAAGTATGGCAATGTGCTAAACGAACTGCTCAGTTTAGATTTGCAAGAGATTGACCGCCAAGAGCACGACTTTGTTTTAGAGAGATTGCGCTACTTATTGCGCAGTTTCCCTTCCGGAAAAGAAATGGTTAATGTCGCTACTTACGAAGTATTAGTGCAATGGGCAGCCAACTTGCCAAGCGCTCAACGCATCGAAGGTTTTGATGCGTGGCATTCGCAAGAAGACAGCGGTATGAGTAATTTTACCGAACTGGGGTCTTACATTAGAGACGAAGTCATTGCGCAGCGCGAGTTCCGTGACACCATTAGCGGCAAGCGATTGAAGGTAGGCGCGCTGTGGATAGAGGCTCAAGAAAAGTTTCGCGGCAAGCTCTTTTACTCTGATGCTAACTCAACCTTGCGCGTGTCAATGGCCACCGTTAAGCCTTACTCGCCGCGCGATGGTGTGATGCATACTTCACACACCACGGTGGCTGGGATGATGGCTAAGCATAAAGGTGACGAAGAGTTCACGGTGCCGCCGGCTATTCGCAACGCTGTGCTTAAAGACAACAAATTACTTGAGACAACTATTTGTTTTTTAACAGATGGCGATACCACTGGCGGCAACTCAGGCTCACCCTTGGTGGACGGCAAAGGGCGCTTGGTCGGATTGAACTTTGACCGCGTTTACGAAAACGTCAGCGGCGACTTCGGCTGGAACGCTGATCGCAGCAGAAACATCTCTGTGGATATCCAATACGTGTTATGGCTTATGCGTGATGTATGGCCAGCGCCACGCCTGCTTAGCGAAATGGATATAGATTGATGCTACGCACTAAAATCAGCGCCTGTCGGTCGCTGATAAGCGCGTAAATTAAATTCAGGTAGCACCGCAAAGACATGGTCGAAAATATCGGCCATAATGCCTTCGTATTGCGCCCAACGTTGCTCACTGCTGAAGATATATATTTCTATAGGTAGGCCAAATTCGTCGGAAGCGAGTTGGCGAACCAAAAACGTCATATCTTTATTAATGCTCGGGTTTGCCGCTAACCACGATTCGAGATATGCGCGGAAGGTGCCGACGTTAGTAAGGCGTCGACCATTTGCATGGTTTGTGTTGTCGATATCCTGAGTAGCGTTCCACTCTGTTATCTCTTGCTTTCGCTGCTTTAGATATGGAGCCAATGCTTGCACTTTAGCCAACTTTTCAAAGGCGCTATCGTCTAAAAAGCCAATCGAATTAAGGTCGATGCGAACCGAGCGCTTGATGCGGCGTCCTCCGGATTCCGACATGCCGCGCCAGTTTTTAAAACCATCACTGATTAACGCATAAGTCGGAACAGAAGAAATGGTTTTATCCCAATTCTGCACGCGAATGGTATTAAGCGATATTTCAATCACATCGCCGTCCGTGCCATACTTTGGAATCTCAACCCAATCGCCAACGCGCACTAAGTTCAATGCGGATATTTGGATACTAGCTACTAAACCCATAATCGAGTCTTTGAACACCAACATCAGCACAGCAGTTAACGCGCCAAGACCTCCGAGTAAAGCCCACGGAGATTTGTCAAGGAGGGTGGCGATGATTACAATGACCGCAAATGACCACACCATTATTTTTACAACTTGCACCCAACTGTTGACGGGCTTGTCGGATAGCGCCGGTGTTTTCTTCGCGCGCAGCACTACAAAACTTAACAGCGCATCAACTACGGCTGCGCCGACCAAGGCGATATAGGCGTATGAAAGCTTGGTAAGCACTGCAACCACGGCATCGTTTTCTTTAATAAAACTCGGCGCGAGAGAATAAATTATTAGAGCTGGCGCAACGTGCGATAAGCGATCAAATACTTTTTTCTCGACGAGATCGTTATCCCAAGTAGATTTGCTACGGTCGGCGATTTTACGAATCATCCGCAACATTATTTTCTTGGCCACAAAGTTAGCCACCCAAGCAGTAAGTAGCAAGGCGCCGATATGCAGCGTAATGTCGATTAGGTGTTGGTAGTCTTCCATTTGGCTTTAGAGTAACAGTTGCTCAAACCCTGATGGCGGTAAGCCTTCAAAGAAAAGCCTCCGCCATAGAATACTTATGGTAGGGTGGAGGAATGATGCTTTCATCACTTCTACTACTGCTTTCGTTTCAGGTGAGTGCTCCGGTCATTGACAATCTCGAGATTGCCAGTTATCAAGGAGGGTTCATTGAAGTTGTTGGGCAGGGATTTGGAGCGCCAGCGCCGACCTCGAGCTTGCTTTTAAGCAGCGGGTCGCGTTCTCGAGTCGTTTCGTCCAGCTCACCGGCGATCCTGGTATGGAATGATAATCGCATTCGATTGGCACTCCCAGAGAATGCGCCAAGTGGCGAACTATGCGTCGTGAATGCGGCCGGAATCAGTGCCTTGGCTAATGTCGAAATTTTTGCTTACGACTGGTTTGATATTCCGCCGACTCCCGGCACCAGTGCTGCACCACTTGCAATTGCTATAGACAATAGCCAGCGCGTTTGGGTGAACCAAGAATTCCAACTCGAATTCCAATTTCTAGACTTAGCCACCGGTGTAGTGGCAGGCTTAGACACTCCTAAGCCACCAGGGCCAGGACCTTTTGCAACTATGATAGGCAACGATCATCCAACTCAGATATCAGTTCTGGGCGAAGCTGTGATGGTGGACCCTTTGGGGCGCATTTGGTTTACGCAGGGAGGCGGATCTTTATATGGAGGCCTTCACGAAAATCACAGCCGTATTATTTGCGTTTTACCCGACGCGCCTGGCGGCCTCGAGTTCCGAGTTTACAACGTGCCAAATGATTGGAATGAAGTGATTGGGCTCACCTGGGATCCCACTCGTGACTGGGTGTGGTTCGCAGAAGGAAGCCTAACGCAGGGTTCACGCATTGTCGGTTTTGATCCAGAGCTAATTCCGTGGGACAATCAGTTTGATTTCAGTACTTCCTTGCAGCATCAAGTCGGAGAGCCTGGTTTGCCGTCCGATCCCGTTTTCCATTTCTTCGACGTCCCAAATATAGGAGCTCACGCAGCGCATTTAATTGTAAAGCCCAATGGCGATATTTGGTTTACACATTTTTGGGGCAGTGCCATTGGCCGCTTGCAGCCATTTACCGGTGGTATTACGACTTATCCCGTTCCGGCACCTATCTCGCGCAAGCTCCCTTCCTTTATTGTGGGCGCTGGCCCTTGGCAGATTCTGGAAGACCCGAATGGGGATATCGTGTTCAATGAATTTTTTGATTCCACTATCACGCGTTTTGATATTACGCGAGCGGACGACCCGCTAACTATGCAGTTAGATGCAAATGGTTTGAATCCAGGAATGACCGATAGAGTCCTTCCTCGCTATGACCGTAGACGCGAGTGCATGCACTCCATTGCTTACGATCTAGAAGGTCGCCTCTGGTACACCATACATACGGATGACGAAGATGGGCTAAAGGCAGCGGTAGGCTACCTAACTCCTGATTGGAGCCAGATGACCCGCTTCTCTCCAATGGGCAGCACAGCAGGTGTCCGCGCCTGGTCGGCTGCAGGGATTGCGCTAGAACCAAGTAGTGGCCATCTATTCTTCGCAGAATTTTGGCGCAAGAGAATCGGGCGCTTGCAGCATGTTGAAGAGTTGCCTTAGTCGGCAGCTTTCCTTTTTGATTTAGCGCAACAGCTTCTCAAAATCTGATGGCGGTAATGCTTCGAAGAAAAGACGCCGTCCTGAAGTCGGATGGTCTAGCTCTAAGCGTAAAGCGTGTAAGCCTAAGCGTCGGTCCGGTGAACCATAACGACTGTCGCCAACAATTGGGTGACCTAACCATTCCATGTGCGCGCGAATTTGATGTTGGCGTCCCGTTTCTAGCTTTACCTCAACTAGCGATCTTTTTGCTAACGCGCCAATCGTTTTGAAATGGGTCACGGCGCGCTTTGCTTCAGCGTGCTTGCCCACGTGTGCTCGAAATCCATTTTCGTCTTGTCGCAGCGGCTGATTGATGGTTCCGTGCGCAGGATCAGGTTTCCCTTCAATTACTGCCAAATAGGTTTTTTCTGATTTGTCCCACTCGTCACTTATGCGGTCACGCGTTTCTCGCGAAGTGGCAAACAGTAAAACCCCAGAGGTCTCGCGGTCGAGACGATGGGCTGGCCACAACTTTACCTCGGTACGCTTCGTAGAAAGTTGTTGGCGCAACATTTCCAATGCGTGCTTATGTTTTTCACTGCTGCTAGCTACCGACAATAAACCGATGGGCTTGTTGATGACCACGATGTCATCATCTTTAAATAAAATCTCGAGCGCACCTTTTTTGCGCTTAACAACTCGACTACTACCTTTCGGCAATACTTCGATCAAGTCATCGATGGCGATACGTTGATCGAATTGAGCGATTGCCTTGCCATTGACCACCACGCAGCCACTTTGCAGCCGTTGCTTAATATTTTTCTTAGACCATCCCTTTAGGCGCTGGTTTAGAAAAACTAGCAATGTGGAGGGCTTGGTTGCGCGAAATCTATCCGTCATGAATCATCCCTGCCAAATAGCATGTTGGTAAATTGATCCCAGGTATCCGTTGTTACCGTGCGATGGGTTTGGTAGACCACGTGCTCATTGGGTTTGCTCGCGTCCAGTTTGATACTCCACAGTGGTGCGATTTCATTCACATTCATAGAATAGCGAACGTCCATCACAACACGGTCTGAATCGGGTGACAGTGCGAGGTAGTCCCCTGAAAACCATCGAAAGCGCTCAAAATCTTTGAGGATTTGGCTGTTCGCAGGGAGGTGCGCCTCGGCCCATTTCAGCCCAATTTTGCCAATGTAATCCCCGGGGTAGGTTGTTGTTGAGAAACCGGCTCTGACGCCATCCACAAAGAATTGTTCCTCCCATTCGTAGACTGACTTCCAAACAAGCAGTTGCGCAAATCCCGGTTTGGCTTCGAGGCGAATGGGATCATGGCCTCGCTCGGCGGCGAGCGCGAAAGCGGCCTCGGTCACTCGCTGGCGCTGCCACTCGCCAAAGCCCAGATAAAATCCAATCCAGATCAGGCCAAGGAGCGGCCAGCGACCGCTCGGCTTTTTCAAAGAGAGCACCGCACAAAAGATCAGCGTGAGGGTAAACAGTGGATCGACGATTGAGATGATATCCCACGCCACTCGGGTGGTTGAAAATGGCCAGAGCAGCTGCGTGCCGTAGGTTGTGCAGGCGTCGAGCAGACCATGGGTAAGATATCCTGCGAAACAAAACAGGTAGATTGAGGTGACGCTGAGCTGACGTCGAAAAAGCGGCCAGGCCAATAGAGTGACGAGGGCGGCACCCACTGGGATAAAAGCGAGCGCGTGGGTAAATTGCCTGTGGTACTCTAAAAACAGTAGTGGATCCTGAGGGTCTCTAATGAAGACGTCCAGGTCTGGAGCCATGCCCGCAATCGCGCCGAGCATCAGCGCAGGTTTTATAGTTTGGGGTTTTGCAACGCAGCCAGCAACGACTGCTCCGACCACAGCTTGTGAGAGAGGATCCATGACTACATTTTAACTGAGTTTCTCTGAAATCTGCTCGATTTCGGAAAGGGTTGGGTGACCTAACCATTCCATGTGCGCGCGAAATTTATCAGTCATGAATCTTAAGCGAGGGCGTCATCGGCCACGTGATATTGTGGGTCTTCGATAACGTTTACTTCTACTAGTTTACGCGCGTTATGCAGTAGCAATCGGCAATCGGCACTCAGATGTCGCAGGTGTAGTCTTTTGCCTACCGAGGTGTAACGCTCTGCAAGCGTATCAATAGCTTCAATCGCCGAGTGATCTGAAACGCGGGCATGCACAAATTCGACGATGACTTCTTTAGGATCTTCTTTAGGATCAAAGAGTTCAAGGAAACTAGCCGTCGAGCCAAAGAATAATGGACCGCGTATATCGTAAACCTTAGAGCCATGGATATCGATGCTGGTAACAGCGTGAATTATTTTTGCGTGTTTCCAGGCGAAGACTAATGCCGAAACAATCACGCCAATAAACACCGCCATTGCCAAATCGGTAGCCACGGTAACCGCTGACACCAAAATAATAACGAATGCGTCAGAGCGGGGTACTTTTGGTATTACGCGGAAACTTGACCATTCGAAAGTGCCTAGTACCACCATAAACATTACGCCGACCAGTGCCGCTACCGGCACCATCTCTATCAGCGGCGAGGCGACTAGCACGAATGCTAGCAAGACTAGGGAGGCGGTGATGCCGGAAAGTCGTCCGCGTCCGCCAGAGTTAATGTTAATCATTGATTGGCCAATCATTGCGCAACCACCCATGCCGCCGAAGAAGCCACAGGTCAAATTGGCTAAGCCCTGGGCGGCGCACTCGCGATTGCCGCGTCCGCGAGTTTCTGTCAGCTCGTCTACCAAGGTTAAAGTCAGCAGCGATTCAATCAGGCCGACGGCTGCCAAAACAATAGAGTAGGGCAGAATAATGAATAGCGTCTCGAGCGTCAAGGGTACTGTCGGAATCGAGAAGCTTGGCATGTTGCCAGCCAATGATGCTGAGACATCGCCAGTCATGGT
>CAWWAN010000093.1:0-6666 GCA_963934925.1 uncultured bacterium
CCCCCTTGTGCAATTATTTGCTCGAGCATTTGAAAAGCTTCGCGCGGATAACAGACATCAAGTCCTGAGCCTAATACCGCAATTACTTTTCCGCCAGCATTAACGGAGGCCTGCATGCTAATCATGTCAATGCCACGCGCTGCACCACTGATAATCGTTTCTTGAGCAAAGGCCATGGATTTCCCAAACAACTTAGCTTGCTCGCGCCCATAAGCAGTGCACGCTCGCGCCCCAACAATCGCCACCGCAGGAGGCTGATGATTGAGTAAGTCGAGGTCCCCCAAGGCATGCAGTAGCGGTGGCGGATGCTCGAGGTGTGACAACAACGCTGGATAATACGCAGACCATCCCGGCACAAACTGCGCACCCATCTCGCGCGCAGTTTGCCGCTGTTGTTGCATATTTTCATATAACCGCGCCGAATCAGGGTGGCGTTGTACGAATGCGCACAGCTGACCGACAGTGATTAACTTATTAATACGTGCAGGGCCTACCCCAGGCATGCTGTTTAGGGCAATTAACGAGTCTTCTTGTTTCCATTCCACATTAGGTAGACGCAAATAACATATAATCGACACACAAGATGTCAAAAATTCTTTTCCTCGCTTACCTAATTTTGTTCGCCGTCTGCGCAATCGAACCTTATGATCGTGCGGTATGGCTGGCTGAGAACGTTCCTGTATTACTAGTAGTCGCTGCGATAGCCATCAGCAATTATTATCACAAGTACAGTAATCTTGCCTTGATGTTCATGGCGGTGTTCATCACCCTTCATACTATTGGTGGCCATTACACCTTCGAACGCGTGCCATTCGATTGGTTTACTGAGACCTTCGGCTTCGAGCGTAATCATTACGATCGCATCGCCCATTTCAGCGTTGGCTTTTATGCCTTCCCACTAGCTGAAATTTTAAAGCGAAATAATTTAGTAAACACGCATTGGTTACTTTACTTATTTCCGTTATTCACCATCATTAGCGTAGGTGGTGTTTATGAATTGCTCGAATGGCAATACGCCATCAGCGCCGACCCCGAAGCGGGTATCGCAGTTTTAGGTTCACAAGGCGACATTTGGGATGCCCAGAAAGACATCCTTGCCGATACTCTGGGAGCCTTGCTTGCTTTGCTAATCTTTAAGCTTAGAATGTTGCCTTCGAGAAACTTGCGTAAATAGCCTCAACCTGCGATTCGAGGTCGGCACTTGGGCCCATGACCTTCAGGTAAACCGGGCCGAAGTCTTTAACCATGATGGCGCCGATTAGCATCCAGTTCTCGCGCGGGTCGCCACCACCTAACTGAGCTGTAGCAGTGAGCGTGCCTTCTAGTACTAGTTGATACATACCGACGCCATCGATTTCCTTGACGCCGAATTCGCGCTCTTCTTCAGGAGAAGAATCGGGTACTTCCCACTGTTTCATCCAACGATCAATGTTCATTGAGATAGAAGCAGCATCGTAGTTGGACCCCAAAAAGGAAATTGTTGCGCGGCCGCCGTTGGGCAAGTCCCACTTACCTAGATAAAAAGACTGGTCTATATCCAGCACAGCCCAGTCTTGTGGGGCATCGATAGTCACGGTGGTCGGCGCAGGTGCAGTAACCACATTGTTCGCTACAGGGGCGAACAGGACCGGGTCAGGAGCTTTTACGCAACAAACCAACAGGCACATACTAAACAAAACAGTTCGAAGTGATAACATACGCGCTAATTATACACTTGCGACCGCTGTGAAGAAAAGTCTGCTCCTACCCTTGGCCCTGCCGCTAGTCATTTCATTTTGGCTGCGCTCGGCATTTGCATGGGTAGACACTATCTTTGCCTCGCTTTTACACAGCGATGTCGATGGTGCCATTGGCGACGCTTCCATCGCGGCAATCGGCCTAGCCTTGCCCCTAGATTTTTTGCTGACGGCGTTTTGGGTTGGCACATCAAATGGCGTGACTGCCCGTCTCGCTTCGGCAATCGGAGCCAATCGCAGTGAGGAAGTCGTGCAAATCAAAAAATCGACTTACAAAATAATATTCTGCCTGTGTCTGTTCGCGACGCTTGCCGCCGTCATCGTTTGGATGTATGCTGAACATATTGGTCTTGATCCAGTAGTAGCAAAACAATTTAAAATTTACGCCACGGTTATGATGCTCGGCTCGGCGCTCACATCATTTTGGTCTATTATCCCAGACTCGATTGTTAAAGCCCATTACGATACGCGCTCAACCATGTGGGCAGGATTGTGGTCGAGTGTTACCAACCTCGTTCTCAACGCGCTGTTTTTATTCGTATTCAAATGGGGCATTTTCGGCATTGCGCTATCAACGGTTATCGGCCGCATCGCAGGATTCGTTTACGCGACCATCCGTGCGCGTCGTCTCGAGAGTCAACACCTGCAATCACTGAAATCACCGGTGCTCGGCGTAGCGACTAACCCGGTGCGCAAGATATTACTGGTCGCAATACCGTCGTCAATTACCTTTGTCCTGATGGGCTTCGAGTCGTTTGCGATAAATGGCATCCTTAAAGACACCGCCGATTCCGTTTCATCACTCGCAGCTTGGTCCATCTTCGATCGTAGCGTGCGTTTTTTAACCATGCCAATCATCGCTGCATCAGTCGCAATGTTGCCGTTAGTGGCACGTTTGCAGGGCGAAAACAAATCCGAGGATATCCGCCTCGAATTGCTTTCTGGCGTGCGGGTATCCCTGATTTATATATTTGTTTTTGTCACGCCGATTGTTTATTTCGTCGGCCCGCTAATCGCCAGCGCTTTGTCTGACTCAGCAGCCACGCAACTCGCAACCCAAGATGTGATCTACCTGGTACCGCTTGCCATTCTCGGTACCGCGCCGTTCTTGTTATCGCGTGCAACATTCGACGGCTTACAGCGCCCACGCCCGGCGTTAATCGCTTCAGGCGTACGCACCTTCGTCTGCGTTATTCCGCTTGCAGTTTACGGGTCAATTAACTACGGCTTGTTTGGCTTAAGCCAAGTGCAAGGAATAAGCCTAGGTTACATCGCAGGTTTAATGCTCAGTAGCCTAGGCTATTGGTTATGGACGACAAAAAATCTTAGTCGTCTGCAGAGTCGCTAGTCGCTTTCTGCTCATCGATATCAGCTGCCTCACTGGGTATAGCGTGGAAGCTTAGTTTTTCGCCTTCTTTGTCTAAATCCATTTCAAGGAATGAGCCCGGCTTGATGTTGTTGCGCAACAATTCTTCTGCCATCGGGTCTTCAATATAGCGTTCTATCGCACGACGCAATGGACGCGCGCCGTATTCTGAGTGGAAGCCCTTATTGATTAAGAAGTCGCGAGCAGAATCACTTAAAGCAAAAGCGATTTTCTTTTCAGCCAATCGATCTTCGACCTTTTTCATTTCGATATCGATGATTCGATAAAGATCGTCTTTTTGCAACGGGTTGAAAGTAATCATTTCGTCGAGACGGTTCAAGAATTCAGGACGAAATTGGCGTTGCACCTCTTCCATGATGCCTTCCTTCACACGCTTAGTGGTGTCTTCTTCTGAAGTGGTAAAGCCGAGGCCACCACCAGCCTGCACAACATTTGCCCCAACGTTTGAGGTCATGATGATAATGGTATTTCTAAAATCAATATAACGGCCAAGCGAGTCCGTTAAGCGACCTTCTTCCATGATTTGCAGCAACATGTTGTACACATCAGGATGAGCTTTTTCGATTTCGTCAAACAAAATCACACTGTAAGGACGACGACGTACTTGTTCCGTAAGTTGACCGCCTTCTTCGTGGCCAACGTAGCCCGGAGGAGAACCGACCAACCTTGAGGCGTTGTGCTTCTCCATGAATTCAGACATGTCGATTGCAATCAAAGAGTCTTCGCTGCCAAACATGAACTGCGCAAGCTGCTTCGACAACCAAGTCTTGCCCACACCGGATGGGCCTAAGAACAAAAAGGAGCCCATCGGGCGGTTCGGGTCTTTAATGCCTGAGCGGCTACGACGGACGGCGCGCGCAACAGCGCTAATTGCTTCGTCTTGATTGATCACCTTCTCGGCGATTTCGTCTTCCATTTGCAATAAGCGTACGGCTTCTTCTTTAGCCAAGTTTTGCACCGGTATACCAGTCATAGCTGCAATAGTGGCAGCAATAACTTCGCGAGTCACTTCAGGGCGAGACTCGGGCTCGTTTTCAGAGTTCTTCCAGGCAGCTAAAATGTTTTCACGCTCGCGCTTAGCTTCGTAAGCTTGATCGCGATGACTTGCAGCTAACTCGAAATCTTGGTTGGCTACGGCATGCTCTTTGGCTTGCTCGTGCTCTTTGACTTTAAGATCGATAGATGCGATATCAGGTGGTGGAGTCATGCTGCCTAAACGCAAGTGCGCGCCAGCTTCGTCGATGACATCAATCGCCTTGTCAGGTAAGAAACGGTTGTTGATGTATTTGATACTTAAGTCAACGGCAGCTTCTAGAGCTTCGTCAGTGTAAGTGATTTTATGGTGATCTTCGTAGCGGCTACGTAAGCCCGCCAAAATTGCCACGGTGTCGTCGCGACATGGCGGCTCGACACGCACCGATTGAAAACGGCGCTCGAGCGCACCATCTTTTTCGATGTGCTTGCGATATTCGTCGAGAGTGGTTGCGCCCACAACTTGAATGTCGCCGCGCGATAGAGCTGGCTTCAAAACGTTCGCCGCGTCAATCGCACCTTCGGCACCACCGGCACCTACTAGTGTGTGGATTTCA
The DNA here is from genome assembly GCA_963934925.1 of uncultured bacterium. Classification (GTDB taxonomy): domain Bacteria; phylum Planctomycetota; class UBA1135; order UBA1135; family UBA1135; genus JAPKEZ01. Next base: position 4,713 of record CAWWAN010000093.1, read on the forward strand.
TCGATAAACAAAATAACATTCTTTGCAGCTTTCACTTCAGCCATTACAGCCTTAATGCGTTCTTCGAATTGGCCGCGGTACTTTGTGCCTGCAACCATGCCAGGCAAGTCAAGCGAGATAATGCGCTTGTCGGCCAGGATATCTGGAGTCGTACCATTGACGATGGACTGCGCAAGGCCTTCGATGATGGCCGTTTTGCCTACACCAGGTTCACCCAACAACACGGGATTGTTTTTTGTGCGGCGTGATAACACTTGCACAACGCGCGATATTTCACTTTCGCGACCAATGACAGGGTCGAGCTCGTTGCGACGACAAGCCTCTGTCAAATCGCGGCCAAAGCCGTCAAGAGCTGGAGTGTTTGTCTTACTACGCGCTGGCGCAGATTCGCCGTCGTGGTGTTCGACGTGCGGCATGTCGATATCAGCCTCGCCTTCGTCGTTAGAGACACCACCGATAAATTCGATGACTGATTCACGTACTTCTTCGAGACGGCAGCCCATGGTGCGTAAAATATGCGGGGCGATGCCTTCGTTTTCACGAAGTAGGGCGAGTAGCAAGTGCTCGGTACCAACATGACCGTGGCCAATGTTCTTTGCTTCTTCGAGAGCTAACTCTACTGCTTTCTTAGCGCGCGGAGTAAATGGGACTTGCATCGACGGTTCGTGCTTAGGGCGCACTGTCAGGTTGTTGAGAACCTCTTTGCGCATTGCTTCAAGGTTTACACCGAGAGAAGTAATAACGCCAGCTGCGACGCCGTTTCCTTCTCGGATCAAACCTAGCAAAATATGCTCGGTGCCAATGTATTCGTGGTTAAGCTCTTGGGCTTCGCGGCGGGCGAATCCCATAACTTTTCTAGCTCTTTGTGTAAATCTGTCAAACATGATGAATTTAGGCGTTTTTGCCTAGTACTGTATCGGCCTTTAACCGCCTGAACTTAAGTCTTTACCCAATTCAGACTGCAGCGCATTTATTTCGTCGCGAATACTCGCGCATGCCTCGTAATCTTCGCGTTTTACAGCTTGTTGCAATTGCTCATTTAGCTGCTCGAGTTGATTATCGTTGCGCCAGTCGACGTGCTTAGTTTGGCCATGCAAACGCTCGAACACATCCGCCAGGTAATCTTTGAACACCAAATAGTCGTTAGGACAACCCAGGCGGCTTGTTTGTCTGAAATCATCCAGTGTCCAGCCGCATTTATCGCAACTAAGTACGCCTTGCGCAGTTTCACTTTTATTCGGTTTCATCGGTGATGACTTCTTGCCTTTGTTTTTTCCGGATGGAGGGAAAAGTGCTTTAGTTAAAACACTAATAACCTGCGGGAAACTTTCGGTGTTAGCGACGTTTAAGCCGCTTTTTTGCGCACATCGTGAGCAAAAAGCGCTATTTGCAAATACCGGAACCCCATCAGGCCCGTACGTTACGTCGAGCTGATGCACAGTGGCGGCAAATTTATTGCAGGCTTGGCACTTCATGCGTCAAATAGCTGTCAGTAGCGCGATGGTCACGCTTTACTAACAGGTATATCTTCGGTTAATTTAAGGAAAAGTTGCGCACGTTCGCTGAAATTATTAAATTCGTCAAAAGAGGAAAAAGATGGCGAAAATAGCAGCGTTTCGTCAAATTGCAGGCCAGAAAGTGCCCTTTCTGCCGCAATCTCGAAGTTTTCGTGAAAAGCGTAGTCGATTTTTGTTTTATCACACAATTGAGCAAGGCGTAGCCCGCCCGCACCATGTAAATGTAGACGGGTTTTCTTGCCCAAGGCACTCATAATATCGGATAAATCTAAGGACTTGTCTTTACCGCCAGCCAGCAGCACTTTCTTGCCCCCAATAGAAGATAAAGCGGCAGCCGTTGGTGTGGGATGGGTAGCCACACCGTTATCAATAATCACTCGATCGTGAATATCGACAAAGCGCTGCATGCGATGCTCAAGCCCAGGGTACTGATTCAG
>CAWWAN010000094.1:0-6644 GCA_963934925.1 uncultured bacterium
GTTGTCGATGTCGGTCGTGCCAGGGAATCCTTGTAGCTTGCCGTTTTCTCGCAACCAATCTAGCACCTTTGGCATATCAAGCCCGCTAGGGTCGTGGATGCCACCATACATATCCGAGATCGCAATAACTTTATGTTTCATGTCGTGCATGAACTTAGCAGCTAAGCCACCAACATTACCCGAGCCTTGAATAACTACAGTGCAGCCTTCGCTAGGTAGATTTTTGTACTTGAGAGATTCGCGCGCGATGATTGCCACACCCAAACCAGTTGCTTCGTTGCGGCCTAATGAGCCGCCGAGGCCAATCGGTTTACCCGTAACAGCAGCGGTGCAAGTTGCGCGCGTGTGTGTCGAGTAAGTATCCATGAACCACGCCATCGTTTGCGAGTTTGTGTTCATGTCGGGAGCAGGCACATCACGCTCAGGGCCGATGATGTCTAGCAAGCTCGAAGTGTAGCGACGTGTTAGTCGCTCTAGCTCTCCTTGCGACATGCGACGCGGATCACAAATGATGCCGCCTTTACCGCCGCCAAAGGGAACGTTAACTACCGCACATTTCCAGGTCATCCATGCGGATAGCGCACGCACTTCATCGAGGTTGACTTCTGGTGAATAACGAATGCCACCTTTAGCTGGACCACGCGCGAGTGAGTGTTGAACTCGGTAGCCGGTAAATACACGCAGCGAGCCGTCGTCCATACGCACAGGAATGGATACAGCTAGCTCTTGAAAAGGCTCGGCTAGAATTTTGTAAATGCCGGGATCGACTGCAATCAGGCCGGATGCCTTCTCGAGTCGCTTCTTCATTTGCAGGAACGGGTTAAGTTCGCTGCTCTCGTGATTGTCGGTTGCCATGATTGGCTGTAGTTGATGGGTGGCGGGCGGCGGGGCAAGCCCTTAATTTCACAAAGATTAAGCAGTTCTGCTTGCTTGAACAAGGGGGATTGTCGAAGATTACACTATGAGTTTAACGCGCGACCCTAAAAAGTACCAAAAAGACTTCTTGGCTACGGTCAGTCTTGACGGCGGTCGAGTTCTGGCATGCGAGAAAGACGTGAGCGAATTGGCTAAATTGGGGCTAGACACGCTCGATGGCGTAATGGCTTATGTAGGTAAAGACGTGGCGCGAGATGCTGGTATGCGCATGACATACAGAGTAGAAGCAGAAAACGAAGTGTGGTTCCTGAAAGTTCACAAAAAGATTCCTTGGAGATCGCGTTTTTCACTAGCTGGGCAATGGGTGGTAAGTCCAGGACATCGCGAGTGGGACTCGGCAAACATGATGCGCCGCAACGGATTTGATGTACCACAGCCAGTTGCTTTCGGTGAGTCGCCTAATTTTTTAAGTTGCCCCCGGTTTTCGTTTGTGATTACTCGCGAAGTCATGGGGCCGGCCCTCGACGCATTTCTTGCCGATGGCTATCCCGAATTGAATGGCTTGTCTGCGCAGCAGGTTCGTCTGCAAATCATTGAAGACCTTGCCGGAATGATAAAACGTTTTCATGTTTCTGGGTATTTCCACAAAGACTTATATTGCTGTCATCTAATTGTGGCCGCCCATGAGCACGAGCATGACAAGCGCTGGGGGCAGCCGCACTTTATTGATCTCGAAAGAGTGGTGCGTGAACGTAATCCGCATCACCGTTGGTTCGTGAAAGATTTGTCGACTCTTAATTCCTCTGCTCCGCAGTCCGTTAGCCTGACTGACCGCTGGCGCTTCTTGAAAAATTATTTACCTAGCTATACCTTGACAGGCAGAAAAAAGTGGGCACGCGCGATTATTGCTAAAACGATCAAGATTGACAGTCACACGCCAAAATATAAATAATGAAAATCCATGAAGTCGCTGCGCGTGACGGGCTGCAAAACGAAAAAACTATTTTTTCGACAGATCAAAAAATGCGCCTGCTCGAATTATTGGCTCAGACGAAGCCAGATTCGCTAGAGGTCACTTCCTTTGTGAGGGCCGATCGTGTGCCGCAGTTTGCGGATGCCGTCGAGTTATGCCACAGATTGAAGAGTGCCGAGTGGCGTGAGGGCATCCCTTTAGTCGGTTTGGTGATGAATATGCGTGGCTACGAAATATTTAGCGACAGTGGTCTTGATGCCATTACCGCCGTGATTGGCGCTAACCAAGAATTCTCACGCGCCAACTCAGGAATGAATATTGATGATGCCGTGCAGGTTAATAGAGAAATCGTCGCTGCGGCTAAGAGCGATGGTGTGCCGGTACGTATGTATTTATCGATGGCGTTCGGCTCTCCGCAGTCGGCGGTTGAAAAAAACCTTGTTGCTGAATTAGTGGCGGCAAGTGCCGAAATGGGAGTTGAGCGCGTTGTGCTATCCGATACGGTTGGAGTTGGGCGCCCTGAATTAGTGCACGAGATTATTGATAGTGCCCTGCGTTATCTGCCTATAGATAAAATAGGCTTGCACATGCATGACACCTATAGCAATGCTTTAGAAAATTGCGCCGAGGGACTGAAGCTTGGTGTTGAATTTTTTGATGCGTCCGCAGGCGGCACTGGCGGATGTCCTTTTGCGCCTGGGGCGAGTGGTAACTTGGCTACAGGCGCTTTATTCGATTTGGCGCAGCGTAACGATTGTGCTCCTACTCAAACCTCACTTACCGCGATTGATGCAGCTAGCGACTTCTTGTCTTCGGTATTGAATAAACCTTTGGCTCGCGGAGCTAAACTATGCCCATGAGCGATTCTTCCTTAGTTGAAGTGATATGCGAAAACAATATTGCATGTATTACCATCAACCGTCCTGAAGCGCGGAATGCGCTTAGTCTCCCGACATTGTTGCGTTTGCGCGAAATATTGTCAGACATTGCAGTTCGCAAAGATATTTGGGCAGTCACTCTTACGGGCGCTGGCGATAAAGCTTTTTGCGCTGGTGCAGATTTGAAAGAGCGACAGGGCATGAGCGAAGAACAGGTAGTAGAGTTCTTGAGAAACATTCGCGGCACGATGGATGACATAGCTAATTTACCACAACCGACTTTGGCGATTATTAACGGTCACGCCTTTGGCGGTGGCTGCGAAATGTCTCTTGCTTGTGATTTACGCGTTATGAATGCACAATCTCTCATAGGATTAACCGAAACCTCTTTAGCAATCATTCCTGGCGCAGGAGGATGTGTTCGCCTACCGCGTTTAGTGGGCGTCGCCAAGGCTAAAGAAATGGTGTTGCTGTCAAAACGAATGTCAGCCAGTGAGGCTCTAGAATGCGGATTAGTGAATCAGATTACTGATTTAGGCAGTTTGCAGGAGGCCGCAGATGAACTTGTTGAGCAGTTGCTCGCCAACGGACCCCTTGCGTTACAAGCGGCCAAAGCAGCCATTGACTTGGGCTCTGATCTGGCGATCGACGCTGCCCTTGAACAAGAAGCAGAGTGTTATTCACGGATTATTCCGACTAGTGACCGTCTTGAGGCGCTTTCCGCTTTCTCCGAAAAGCGCAAACCGCAATTCAAAGGCGAGTAGTTTAGTTAAGGCCAGCGCCGGTCATGTGATAGACGGCAAAGGAGGCCAACCAATGTTCACCCATGAAGTGGCCGCTGAACACATAATCTAAGCCAGCTTGCAGATGCCTTTCACTCGCGGCACGTAGTACGTGTTGCACTTGCGGTTGTTCGTCGAGCGCTGATGCAATACCCGATAGAGTCCATGCTCGCGACAGATTGAGACCCGCCAAGTGCACCAAGCGACCATCTTCAACGTCGGTGACGGCGACCGGGGTAAGCAAGTTAATGGCACCGGTGGTACTGATGTTAGGCAAAAACTCATTGAGCCAATCTTCAAAATCGCTGGCATGCATTATTCGGCGCATAAGGTCCGCTTCATTTAGCGCTGACGAGAAAAAGTCTTCGCCAGAGGGTTCGTAAGAGGCAGGGTAGTTCTTGTCGCTTGAGTAATAACTGCGTGCGCGATTTATGGCTAAGCCAAGCAGCTCAGAGTGATCCGTTTGTCGTGCGTAGTCAATAGCGAATGACAATGCAAAACTAGTGTCAGGGTGGGTGCCAGTGCGAATCGGATGCTTTAGGCGCGGTAAATAATTAAGAGTGAGCTCGACAATGACATCCTCTAAAGGGCGAATGTGTTCACGCCAACGCGCGGCATCTTCATCGTCAGTAAAAGAGTCGAGCTCGCGCGCAAGTTGCAGTAACCACGCCCAGCCGTACATGCGTTCAAAACCTTGCGTGTCTTTGAGGTGAAAGTAATCGGCCTCACCCTGTAATTTTTCTTTGGTAAAAACGCCATTCAGATATCCACGGATATCGCTGGCAACGGCATTGTCTGGGTAAAGTTTAAGCAACCGCACTAATAGCCAGTGGCTGTGGACGGCGGAGTGCCAGTCAAAAGACCCCCAAAACACCGGATGCCGTTGCGTCGGCGTCAGTAAATCTTCGTCGCTGATTATGGTGTGCGAAGGCTTGTTGGGGTAGGCCTGGACCACTGCTCCAAGAGCGAGGCGGGCAAATTGTTCAACTTTTTCAGGCGGAATAATGGGCATTGCGGAAGCAGGAGTAGACGGTGTTTGCGCGAGGGACAAAATGAGTAGAGCGGTGCAGCTAAAAGCCATGGTGGTAGTTTAAGACATATGCGTCATCGATTAGATATACTATGCTCATGAAATTATTGTGCACATTAGTTTTTGCTACTTTAATCACGTCGTGTTCGAATCAACAATACATTGCAATGACTGAAAGTAATCAAGCCACATTTGCCGCCGGATGTTTCTGGGGCGTAGAGTCCGTATTTATGGCGACAGAAGGCGTGTTGTCGACTGAGGTCGGGTATACCGGTGGTGACAATACACGCGCTACTTATAGAGAGGTATGCTCTGGCGATACTGGCCATGCTGAAGCGGTACATATAACTTTTGATCCCAAGGTGGTTAGTTACGCCCAGTTACTTGATATTTTCTTTGCTACTCACGATGCCACTCAAGTTAATCGTCAGGGACCAGATCGCGGTACTCAGTACCGCACCGCTATTTTTGTACATGACGATGAGCAGCGGCAGATTGCCGTTGCAGCCAAAAAGGCCCTAGACGATAGCAACCAATTGCCACGCCCGGTGGCAACGATAATCGGAGATGCCGTTGAGTTTATTCGTGCTGAAGAATACCACCAGCAATACAATCTCAAAAACGGAGTATCATGCCCGACTCTCTAGATTGGCAGCTTATTTGGGATTACGGCTCTGAGGTCATCTTGGCGTTGCTAGTCGCAATTTTCGGAATGCTAGGTTCGAGTTGGGTTACGCGTATTGTGCGTAATGTCTGCGAACGCTCCAAGATAGATCAAACTTTAACGCGCTTCTTTTCAAAGCTGGCGCGGTGGGCAGTGCTTGGTATCACGGCGATGTTCGTTCTCGATACTTTTGGTATCGACGTTAGCAGTTTTGCAGTAGTTCTCGGCGCAATGGGTTTGGCTATAGGCATGGCATTGCAGGGCACCTTAGGCCATTTCGCATCCGGTGTAATGCTGCTTATCTTCCGACCGTTCAAGGTAGGTGACTCTATTAATGTCGCCGGAGTAAGTGGCGTAGTCTTTGAAATTGATTTATTCTCAACAGCAATCGACACTTTCGATAACCGTCGATTAATTGTGCCAAACTCAAATGTGTTCGGCAAGACAATAGAGAATCTAAGCTATCACGATACGCGACGCGCGCAGATAGAAGTGGGCACTAGTTACGATGCCGATATCGATGTGACGCGTGCCATTTTCGAGAAGGTCGTGGCCAAGAACCCTTATCGCCTGTCAGAGAAAGACGGCGATGTGGTATTGTTGGCACTTGGCGATTCATCCGTAAATTGGGTTCTTCGCGTGTGGTGCGAACGCTCCGACAGCGGCTCTTGTAAGCAGCAGTTGATGCGCGATGCTAAAGCTGCACTTGAGGCGGCGAACATTGATTTGCCATATCCACAGCTGCAGATCCATAAGATTTAATGCTCATTCACAGCACGCGTGACGCGCATTGGCTGTCGAATTCTTGGATAGTTGCCGACAAAGTGGGTGGTGATGCAGTGTTGATAGATAGCGGGGCGCCTTCTGCCGAAATCGACGCGTTCATCGCGGCAAACAATTTGACTTTACGGCATGTGCTATGCACCCATCACCACTATGACCACGTCGCTAATAATTCGCATTACCGTGAAATGTATCAGTGCTCAGTTTGTGCCCATCAAAATGAGAAGTCGCTAATTGATGGCGAGATTACGTCGCTTGCGGATAAGCAAATCATTGAGTGTGGTGATCTCGAGATAAACTGCCTGCATATCCCTGGGCACACTAGTGGGCAATTAGCTTTTTATATAAACGAGCAAGCACTGTTCACCGGAGACACTTTGTTTGCGGGTTCGGTTGGCGGCACTCAGGCACCCGATCACACTAGCTTTGACGACATTCATCATTCTATTATGAATGTGTTGTTTGGCCTGCCGATGTCAACTGAGATTTACCCGGGGCATATGCAAGCGAGCACTTTGGCAACCGAGTGGGACGACAACCCTTTCGTGCGTGCGTGGCGGGGTATTGATCATGTCCGCGAGCAAGACTGTTTGGTTGACAATCAACCTGCAAAATTGCTGTTGCGTGCTGCCGACTATGATTCGGGTACGAAATGCTG
>CAWWAN010000095.1:0-6615 GCA_963934925.1 uncultured bacterium
TTAAGCGGAAAATCTTGCCCAAAGTAATGCACAACACGGCTAGCAGCCGCTTCATCATACTGCGGGTGCTGGTCGTCCATGTGATTCATCAACATGTGGCAGATGCGATCGGGTGTTCCGAAAAAGTGGAATAACACCTCCCAGTCTTGAGCTTTAACTGCAGCCTCAAGCATTTTCTTGCGCCAGCCGAGAGTGAACTCGATATCAGCTAAAAAGGCGTCATCTGACAATTCGGCATCTTTAACCGCGTGGGTCTGGCAAGCCCAACCCAGCGTTTCGAATCGACCAATTTCGTCTTGAATGTCTTTAGCAAATGTAGCCGGATGCGAGGTACGGTTACCCGGAGTGATATGCTCAGGATCAACCTGGAGCGGTGAAGCGAAAATCTCTAACTCGCCCTCGCGCTCTTCAACCCAGAGGCGCACTAACGCCCAGGTGCTGAATTTTGAATTCCAGACGAATTCTATTTGGTAAAATTCTGACCAGGTATTCAGGGCTACGTTCTGAGTAACACCATCAACGGTTAGGTCAATACTTTGACCTTTATTCCATTTTACAGACAGGTCGACTGTTGTTGGCAGATGAATAGGTCGCGCTAAATTCTTGGTGGAGACTTCACCGATTTCACTGAGTAAGCCCACCGTTCCGGCATTGTCTTTGTAATGATTTAAAGTCAAGTTTTTGGGGCCATTAATTTTCGACGACATCTTATCGTCGAGCAAGAAAATCTTAACCGTGCTCGACGATTTTCCGTCCAGTGTTGGCTTAATCGTTTTGCGTGAAGTAACACGCTCGGTTGCAGTCGTGTAAATCGCCGACGAGTTTAGGCCGCCAAGTGCATCAGGTGCGCCTAAGCCGGCAACCAACTTACCGTGCTTCAACTCTTCGGTTGGATAGGAAACGATTGTTCCTTGACCTCTAAAGGGTACGCCGGCATTGTCAAGGTTCACCCAAAAGTTATCGGCCAAGTTCAGTGATTCGTATGTAGGGAACACCTTGCCCTCAGGATAAGCGCTTTGCCATGAAGAATAAAAATATCCGGCGCCGCCTAGGCCAACTCCAAGGAGCAAGACACCGACAGCCACTTTCTTCCTGATCACGAGCACCGTACCTACTGCAGCAAGCAGTAAGCCTATTCCGAGAACCGGAAAGAAATCGTTCAGGTCAGAGTACGGCAAACCAGCCTCTAACGCACTGATTTTCACGGGCTCTTGAAAGCCAATAGTAGGCAACACTGGCGCACTACGTGTTCCACGAATAATACGAATGAAATCATAGATACCATGCTTCCCAGGGTTGACCCCGGTGTTAATGGACGCCCATGAAACAGGCGACTGCGCAGGATTTGCTGGCATAAACTCAGCAAAGGTACCCTTGGCACGTAAACGCGAGAAGTTGGGCAACTCGCCGTCGTCCATCCATTTTGCAGCATAGCCGGCGTCCATTCCGTCCATGCCAAGGACGATGACCTTTTGATCCTCGGAAGAACCTTGAAATGCAGCGAAAGAGATTGCCGCTACACTCAATGTAGCGGCAAAGAAAGAAAGAATGCGTTTTGTGAGCATGATTTATGGTTGGGAGACAGTTGTCTTTGTGTAAGATTAAGGTAGCGTGAGTAGTAACTCCACCCTCTTTAGTGATAAACACTCTTGGCTAGTTCCAATGTTGTTGTTACTGCTTGTCGGTGCGCTGGCTTTGGTACTAGCGGGCGACGCAAATGTAGCCGATGAGCACGCGCCGGCACCTCCAATGGCCAACAGCAATGCCGGCAGCGAAACTGTTCAGCCAGGCATTTACGAGGGTCCAGATACTTCAACCGCTCCAGCGATTTTACGCGTTCCCACCCATGGAACTATTCGCGGGCGAGTCACATCAGCCATTTGGTCTATTTGGCCATCAGAAGTTGTTGTTGAATTGATAAAGATTGAAAACAATTCAAAAATTGCGCAGTTTGCCTGCCTACGCGAAGAACCGAACTTCATTTTCGAGAATGTCCCCTTCGGTAGCTATCGGCTAAAACTTGTTGGAGATCGTATTTTGGATTTCGACATCGACGTCAAGCTAGACGCCCAAGGGCCAAATATCTTTCAAAGCATGGCGCTACGCAGTGCCGCTTCAATTAGCGGTATCGTTTTCGACACCGCCGGCAGCCCAGCAGTAAACGTACAGGTCGTCTCGCGTTTCCAACATGAGCTCGAAGGCTTTTTTGTCACACCACAAATAGCCAACACGGATAGTGAAGGCCGCTTCACCATCGAAGGGGTGCGCCCTGGGCAGCACAAAGTGTTCGTCGGTGCCGAGCATAGCCCACTATCAAAAACCGAAACCCTGAATATTAGTGAAAACTCACCCAACGCCTTCGCGGAATTCACTATTAACAAGTTCGGGATGGCATCCGTATTTATTGAAATTAGAGATTCATCGGCGGACAAGATTACACTCTACAAAAAAATGCGGGTTTCGGCTGAACGCCTAAACAGCGACCCTACTTTTAGGCTAAGCCTTGACGTCAACGAGAATGGCCTTGCCCAATTCAATGCTCTGCCCCCAGGTCGCTATAGCTTTACTGCCTACGGCGGCGGTGTGCGGCGTACGCGGCAGACAACTTCGGTGATTGAAGGCCAGAACAGCGACATCAAAATTGGTGTTGGTAAGCTATAGGTCGGCAACGGTATATTATTGGGCATGGTCCGACCTGATACCTTGATTAATCCTGCCGATTATCCCCTAGATAAAATCCTATTTGATGCCGAAGAATGCATGCGCCGCAATCCGCAGCGTTTCGAATTCTTGCAACTCACTTCGATTTTACACATGGATCTAGAAAACAACTTGATTGTCGGTCATCGCCATATCGGCGATGACGAATTCTGGATGCGCGGCCATCTTCCTGGGCGCCCGCTGTTCCCAGGTGTACTCATGATTGAGTGTATGGCGCAAATCGCATCGATTCATGCGCACCACGAGCTAAAACTAGACGCCGACGTATTCATGGGCTTCGGCGCTGTCGACGGCGTTCGCTTTAGAAAGCCTGTCGAGCCGAACACCGACCTGATCGTCGCGGGGAAAATAGTTAAGGCATCTCCGCGCATTCCTTACTTCAAGTGGGAAGGCCAAATGATGACTGCTGCTGGCGAGCCTGTCTGCCAAGCGACTATTACTGGGGCAGCCTTTTAGTTAATCTAAAAATACGCCAAGCACATCTAGCTCAGCGCACACACACACGGCACCGAGCAACTCAGTGAAGGAGTCTTTAGTGCGGCCGTCATCAGAAGAAATAGCTTCTTTGATGTAAGTGCCGTGCTGCGAGCGTAGTCGCAATACCCGCACATCGCCATCTGCTTCGTACGAAAGCAACTCCAGCCAACGTTCGCGCACGATATCCTTACCTCGACGATGCATCACCCGTGTCGGAGTGCCCTGCGCCAAGACCCAACGGCCACCTTCTTTAATAGCATCAAGTTTTTCGTCGATGACAGTGAAATCTAAGTCGCTATCACTAAACTCGATGCGCGCTAGATATTCTTTTTCGCAAGTCGCTTGCTTGATTTCTGCTACTCGCTTACGCATACATGGCTTAAGATCAAAAACTTCTATTCGGCCTTCTGAACGCTCGTTAATTGCGACAGCCAATTCTTCGAGGTCAATGTCCTCGCGCTTTACCTTAGTCATTTCAAAAACGAAAGGACGTCCGTTGCCAAGCATCAAGACGTCGATGTCCTCGCGCCCCGCTCCATGGAATTTGTTGCGGCGTGCCTTAAAGCGCGGCATTGCGACACGTGCGATGAGGTCTTGCACCGAGTCTCGCACCAGCCGACCAAGGCCTTCACAATGATCGCAGCCACGCCCCTTGCACTCAGGGCAGAAGAAAATTGTTTGCGGCAGGCCACGTACTAATTTACGGTAGCGCCCTTCAAATAAATAGCGTTGCGGGCTACCTGGAAACTGATGGGGTTGCTCGCTCACAGCTACACAAAAGAAGCGGACTTCGATTTTATTTCGGCCAATTCTTGTTGAATCGAGTCAAGGCTCTGCAGAAAAGATTCATGGTTCTGCGACAGGCTGTTCGCCGCCAACTCGCGATAGTGTTCGACGCCCTTCTCAAGGTTTTCTAGACAATCATTAATCGACTTCATCATACGCTCTGAAAAATTTTCGCGGCATTTCGCAATGTCACCACGCAAAAAATCTATACTTAAGCGCAACTCGTTAATGAACATATGCGGACGCCCGATGTTTAACGGTAAACGCAAGCGTCCGTAAATATGAGAGGCCATTTGCTTGAGTGTAGCTGTACCCTCAAAGTAAGCTGCATTAGGGCCGCAACAAACCGAAGCCTGAGCATCTGGGTCGATGTCCATCGAGATCGTTGCCACGCCTGCTAAATCGTGACAAATACACGCCTTTTCAAACACGGCCTGCTCGGCCGTTTCATGATCGTCGAACGCCATTGCAGCTGCGCCCACCTGCTTAAGTTTACGCTTTTGATAGGCATGGCTCGCCGTGCAAATAGGAGTCTTCGTAAACTCAGTATCAGCCGCCAAAAACCCTTTAGGACAACTAGAGCCTGGCTTGCCATCGATGATTTTTTGTCGGCGCTGGTTTTCACTTGCTGAAGTGCGCATCGTCCAGAAAGGGACGCCCAAGGGAGAGGAAGGACTTAAGAAAATATCTTTAGCCCTTGCAGCAATAATCTTGACCAAACTTTTATCGTCGACGTTGGTAACTTCTGGAACGAACAAGAATGAGCTTCCCCAGCCGGTACCGTCTACCGAATAAACTTCACGCAGTAGCGAGTCTTCTGCGAAGTCGCCAATGCCGCCCTGAGCTGTAATCCTGGCTGAGGGTGGTTTACCGCAATTATTGCGTTGACTCACTTCATGTGATTTGACAATGATTTCGCGCAATGTATCAATCAGTTGCTGCTTGTTATCACGGAACTCGCCTAGCACTGGGCCCATCAACTGGCCCTTGCCACCGAAGGCATGTCCTCCGCAATTGAGGCCCGATTCGACGCGGTATTCCGCAATATGTAAACCATTCTTCGCGAACATTTTCCCCTGCACCAACGCCGAGCGGTAATCACTGACTTTTAGGATTATACGCTTAGTAACATGACCACTGGCATCGGGGTAGGCGGCATCGAAAGTAGCGATATAGCTAAACAGCCGGCGGTTCATACCTGCAGACAAAACTACTGCGCCATCCACTTTACTATTCATAAAGCCGCGCAGCGCACTCAAGGCATCCGAGCCATTTTCAGGGTACTCAACACCACGACGGTCAAAATCGCGATCGAGCTTTGTCATAATATTGACGTCAATCGGGCCCGGAGCAATCGACTCGCGAATTTCGTTTTGCAATTGCAGGCGAGTCTCTGAATTTTCAGCAACAAGCATCTGCTCGTACTTATTGCGCAATTCACAATCAGGCAACAACTCGCAATAGCGCACGATCTCGCCATCATCTTCAAAGGACGATTTACGTAGCGCCTCAAATTGCTCAGCTATAAGCTCTTGTAGCAAATTCAAATATGCCGTGATACGCCTAGCTCGCGAATCCTCATCGTAATCACCGATGGCGACAAACGGTCTGTCGTGGTCAAGAGCTATCCTCTTGCGCACTTGTTCGAGAAAAATGTCATCCACCAAAGACACGACGGAGGCAATGCCAAATCGCGCCACTTTTAAAGGGGTATCAACAGTGAATCCTGTTCCCATTACCGGGATGTGAAAGGTGTGCATCTCTAGTCCTATTGTAATCAAAACTTGGGTAGAATATCAATGTGTGGCCTGAACTCTTCACTATCCCTTTCGTCGATTTCCCCCTTCGCGCTTTTGGCTTGTTGGTGGCAACTGGTTTCCTGGTTGGTGTCTCAGTCGGCTCTAAATTGGCCGGCAAATACGGCAGCGACCTCAAAAACGACCCGGAAAACTTCGCTGATGTAAGTTGGTGGGTGCTTATCGGTGTCATCCTTGGTGCCCGCATTGGCTTCGTCCTGGTAAATGCCGAGCACTACATGGCAAACCCCGGCGATATCCTTAAAATATGGGAAGGTGGGCTCGTAATGTACGGTGGCCTCATCGGCGCCATCACACTCGGCATGATCAAAGCCAAGAAGCTTGGTATGCACAAATGGCAGACTCTTGACTACGGGATCACTGCTGGTTTCCTAGGGCAAGCTATTGGTCGCCTCGGATGCCTAGCTGTAGGAGACGATTTCGGTGCTCCTACGGACTTACCTTGGGCTATCACTTTCCCTGACCCATTACCTCAGGGCTCGGCTTTCCCAATTGAATTATCCACTGTGCCCGTGCATCCGACACAGCTATACATGTCGGCGAAGGCCTTGTCCTTATTCTTTCTAGGCAAATGGCTGCTTAAGACTAAGAAGTTTCATGGCCAAGTGAGTGCCATCTTATTAATGGCTTACGCCGTGCTGCGCTATATCATCGAATTCTTCAGATTCGACATGGTCGCACGTGGCGGTATCTACAAAGACGGACACACGCCTGAAGACGTAACGGCATATTGGCAAGAGCTTGGGATTACCAACGAGTTTGGAAGAATAACCGACGTCGCGAAATATCGTGAAATGCTGATAAGCGGTGCAGA
>CAWWAN010000096.1:0-6531 GCA_963934925.1 uncultured bacterium
TTTCCGCCAAACGTGGCCCGACCATTACTATGTTTGGCATTCAGCTTGAGCCTGGTGTGCCGGTTGCTAAAATCAAGAAGCATATTGATGACATCAGTCTTTCGTTAGGCACTAGCAAAGTCAGAATTATATTTCCGCTTCCAAATTCAAAAGCAGTTGGCATTGAAGTCCCCAACATGATTCAGTCGTCGGTTCGCTTGCGCGATGTGTTTGAGAGATGCTCGGAAGAAGTTGCGAACGCAGCATTGCCGATGGTGCTAGGCCAGGGAGCCCTAGGTGGCGAACTAGTCTCAGACCTCGCGAAGATGCCACACATGCTCATCGCTGGCACCACAGGTTCTGGCAAGTCCGTATGCTTGAACAGTATCCTTTCGACGCTGTTGCTTACTCGTACTCCAGAAGAAGTGCGCTTAGTTCTGATTGACCCTAAACAGGTAGAGCTCGATGCTTACTCTGGTATCCCTCACTTAATGTGTCCAGTAGTGACGGAAATGAAGCGCGCATCGTTTGTTCTGAGCTGGATTGTGCAGCAAATGGAAAGTCGCTTAGGCACCTTCCGCCGCGCCAAAGTGCGAAACATTGCTGACTATAATGCAATTACACGCAAAGGGTTGGAAGAGATGATGGGTGAACGTTACGACGAACTGGACTTCCCAGACAGCTACCCGTACATCGTGGTAGTTATCGACGAGCTCGCTGACTTGATGTTACAATTCAGAAAAGATGTAGAGGAGAGCATTAATCGCATTGCAGCGAAGGCGCGCGCGGCGGGCATTCACTTGATCGTTGCGACACAGCGTCCATCGACGGATGTGGTGACGGGTTTGATTAAAGCAAACTTGCCGGTGCGGATGTCGTTTAGGGTTAACACCAACACGGATAGTCGCGTGATCCTTGATGAGGCTGGCGCTGAAAAGCTACTGGGTAACGGCGACTTCTTGTACCGTCCTCCCGGGGCAGACTCGACGCAGCGTGGTCAAGGAGCCTTTATTGATACTCCAGAGGTGAATGCAATTTGCGATCACTTGCGCGCGAATGGTCAACCAGAATACCTGGAAGTTCTCGAGCAAGGGAGCCTGCTCGGTGGCACTACCGGCGAAAATGACGACGAGCACTGGGAAGAAGCAGTCGAGTTCGTGCTGAAGTCCGGTCGTGGCTCTGCGTCACTGTTGCAGCGTAAATTTAAAGTTGGTTATAGTCGGGCAAGCCGACTTATCGAAGATATGACAGAATGTGGTATCCTAGGCGAGCACAATGGTGCGAAGCCGCGTGATATTCTGATCACCGCCGAGCAGTGGGAAGAAATGAAAAACCAATGAGTCTTTTGACTAAACAAATTAATGTAGCCTTGGTACACCTCGGCTGCGCTCGCAACCTCATAGACTCTGAAAATATTTTGGGGCACTTAGGCGCGGGCGGTTATGCCTTGACCGGAGATGTTGAACAGGCCGATGTTGCGATTCTAAATACTTGTAGCTTTATTGGTCCTGCACGCGACGAATCAGAAGCCGCAATCAACGATCTGCTCGAAGCCAAGCGCTCGCGAAATTTACGCGGTGTGATCGTTGCGGGGTGCTTGCCAGAAAAATTTCGCGATGAAGTGGTCGGTAAGTTCCCTGACGTAGACGCCTTCCTTGGCTTAAGTGATTACTCAAACGTAGCGCGCATTGTCGAAGACGTTCTGAAGGGCCGCAAGGTTAACGAGCTTTCAGGCGGACGTGCTCCTCAAGGCCAAGGCGAGTTCCTGCGCTTGCTGCAAACTCCGCGGTCTTATGCCTACCTTCGCCCAAGCCATGGCTGCGACCATAACTGCGCGTTCTGCATTATCCCTAAAATACGCGGCAAGCAGTCATCTAAGCCGATTGAGGCTGTTGTCGAAGAGACTCGATTGTTAGTCGAGAAAGGCGTTCGCGAAATAAATTTAGTCGCTGAAGACACTACTGGTTACGGCAAAGACTTCGGGCGCGGCGCTGCGCGCTTGCCTGAATTGGTTGAAGCAATGGCGCAAGTGGATGGTTTGAAATGGCTGCGAGTTATGTACGCTTATCCCAACAACTTTCCGTGGCGTTTGACTGAAGTGATGAATCAATACGATAACGTGTTACCGTATTTAGATATTCCGACTCAGCATATTGCTACGCCTGTCCTAAAGAGAATGTCGCGCGGCGGCACTAGCGAATCGGTGCGTAGAATCATGACACGCCTGCGCGACGAAGTGCCAGGCATAGCATTGCGCACAACGGTTTTGGTTGGCCATCCTGGTGAAGGCCGCGCTGAATTTGAAGAACTGCTCGAATGGATGAAAGAGTTTCGTTTTGAGCGCCTGGGTGCTTTTACCTTTTCGCCTGAAGCAAATACACCGTCAGGCAACGATGCCGATCGTTGTTCGCACGAAGAGGCTCTCGACCGTTACGCTGAATTGATGGAGCTGCAATCAGAGATACATGCTGACTTCCAGCAGAGCTTAGTAGGTAAAACTACTACGGTGTTGATTGACGATGCAACCGGCGAGACGGCAATTGGCAGAACGTGGGCTGATGCGCCAGAGGTCGACGGTGTTGTAAAGATTGACGACCCACAACACAACCTGTCAACCGGGGCGATGGTCGAGGCCACAATCATTAGCGCTGACGGTTACGACTTGCGCGCGGAGCTGGCAGGCCGTTAATGATGATTGTTAAGCAGGTCCCTAACATGATTACTTTGGCCCGCCTAGTGCTGGCTGTAATGGCGTTTTGGTTCATGTCCGAGGTCATTAAATTAGAGGAAGATGGTGCCTCAGAGGCTTTACTTAAGGCAGCGGCCTTTGCATCTTTTTGGTATTTCTTTGTCGCTGCCATGACCGATTGGCTTGACGGTTTTTTGGCACGTCGCTATGGATGGGTGACAGCAGTCGGGCGCGTCGCTGACCCTGTTGTCGACAAGGTGTTAATCCTCGGTATCATGGCGTACTTGTCAGCGAGCAATAAAATTTATGGGAATGCTGGTGACTGGCATGTCGTCATGCCAGTGTGGGCAGTAGTCTTGTCCCTGGGCCGCGAGTTCCTAGTGACCGCTTTGCGTGGCATGGTTGAGGCGGCTGGAAAACAATTTCCTGCGGATGTGTTTGGTAAAATAAAAATGCTGACCCAAGCAATTTATGTAGGCACAGCATTAGGTGCCTACGCAGGCATCCCTGACTTTCTTAACATTCCGGCTCTGGGCCTCTTGCGCTCGCCAGATTTTTTCTTTTCGATATTCTGGCTGATGATTGCAATGACCGTATTTTCCGGCATCCATTACTGCATTAATGGTGCGCGACTGTTGTCTGGCAACATAAATGACTAATCCACTCGAAGAGCTACTCGTTTATCTTGATAGATTAGACGAATTGGCGCCAAATGAAAAAGCGCAAGCCATCGCTTTGATTAGAGGCTGGGTAAATAGTCAAGCGCAGCGAGAGATTGTTGGCGACGATGAAATACCGTCACAGTTTGGCATCGTTGGCAAGTCTCCAGCAATACGTGAGGTCTTTACTTTGTTGGCTAAGCTCTCAAGTTCGGATATTCCGGTGTTAGTGTTGGGTGAATCGGGAACGGGTAAAGAGCTCATCGCCAATGCATTACACAAGTATAGTTCGCGGCGTAAGAAAAAATTAATCGCTGTCAATTGCGCGGCGATTCCCGCGAACCTGCTCGAGGCTGAAATTTTTGGGCATACCAAGGGTTCCTTCACGGGGGCCCATAAAGATCGTAAGGGCTACGCCGAAGCTGCCGATGGTGGCATATTGTTCTTAGACGAAATTGGCGAAATCGCTTACGACCTACAAGCAAAGTTGCTGCGATTTCTTCAAAACGGTGAAGTGCGTGCAGTCGGATCCAATGTTACAAAAAAAGTTAACGTGCGCGTTATTGCGGCCACCAACCGTGACTTGTTGCGGCAGGTTAAGGAGGGTAAGTTCAGAGAAGATCTCTATTATCGTCTTGCAGTCTTTACGCTTTCGCTACCGCCATTACGCGAGCGCGTAGGCGACGTTAAGCATTTAGTCGACTTCTTTCTCAACCAGCAACAAAGAGACTCGATGCCGTCTGCGGAAGTCAGTAAAGAGGCGCTTGATAAACTCTCGCAAGGAGAGTGGCGCGGCAACATTCGTCAGCTACAACATGAATTGTTGCGTGCAGCAACTTTTGCCAGTGATGGCATAATCGAAGTTACTGATTTGTCTGAGAGTCTATAAGTTCTGCCTGGGGAGTCGCTGACATATCTTTTTCAAAATTCGGGCGCGGCGCAATAAATTTAAAGGCAAAGCTGAGCCCAACAGTCGCTAGAAGTAAAACAATGGCAAGTACGTAGGTGTCGATTACGAAACGACGGTTCCATTTCTTGCGCTCGCTATAAAGCTGTACGATTTCGTCGCGTGAACGGAATTCTCCGGACCATGCGAACAACTCTTCTTCTGCGTTTTCCTCGGCCTGCTGCCGTAAATCTTCAAGCATATCTTCCATTAACGAAGCGCGATAGCGCTGTAGCAAGTCGTGCTTGTCGCGGGCAATGTCAGAGATGGAAGGCATTAGATTACAGTGGTGAGCTTGCGAATTGCTGCGACACAAGCGAATACAGCAAGTGTGCCAACAAAGGTCCCTAGTCCGATATGGAAAAGCAGTTTGGCAATGCGCCCTGGTAGTTGGTCGTATGAACTATGCGGTGGCTGGGGGACATCACCGCGTTGCACCGCTTCAAGGTGCAGGATGTCAAACACTTCGCTACGCACTTGATCTGCCGCTTGTTGTTTTACAAGTTCTGGGATTTCGCTGAATTCGTTAGTCTCGCCCTGATCTACCATGGCGCAGCCTCGCGATAGCGAGCGAATTGCTCTGAAGTGATGATGGCCAAAATCGAGAATACAATGCCTAGCAGCGTTGCCACGAGAAGGTTGAGCCATAAAATTGGGAAGTACGGTTTCGTAGCCTCAACGGGGGCGTCGGCTGTCATCAAGAACGAAGCCGTGCGTGACATATACAGCTCGAGCTCGGCATGACGGTCGCGCTGCTGACGAAGAGTCTCGCGAGCATTACGCAATTCAGATTCTGTAATTTCGCTACCTGCCTTGAGGCGGTTGAGCTCGCGCAAACGGGTTTGCGATTCGCCTAATAATCTCGCATAGTGATTTGCCTGAACATCGAGGCCTGCCTCGCTAACCTTAAATTCGGCGATACGCGTTTCATAAGAATTACGCATGCTGTCACTACTAAAAGATCGCGCACCTTCGACAGTAGCCGTTTCGGATGCAAGTTGGTCGTTAAGCAGAGCAAGCTTATTACGCAGAGCAATAGCCTCGGGATTTTTGTCCGTGACGTCTAGCTTAAGGTTCGCCAGCTCCAAATTTGTTGTAGCAATTTCTCCACGCAGTTGATTCAACCGTGGATTTTCAACTTCGGTATAACCAGACTGCGAAAACTCTGGTCGCAGTTCGAAGTTTTTAGTTACCTCTTCGCGTTGCTTAATTAAAGACGCGCGCGCCGAAGTATTGTCTTCAACGGAGTCTTGGAATCGAGTAACACGCGCATGGTATTGCGCAATCTCGGTAGAAAAATCTATAGAGCCATTAGTCTCGAGGAAAGCTTGGCGGTCGCTTTCGAGCGTGGCCACAAATTCTGTCGAACGATCAATGGCCGCTACCAAAGTGGAGACGTTCTCCGCAACGCGCTGCTTGGTGGTAGTGTCGAGACTGCTACTGAATTCACGAAGATAGGTTTCGGCGACTTCACGAGCGACGCGCGGCTCTGGGTCGTAAGCCGAAATGACAATAAAGTTAAAAGTGTCTAGGTCGAACTTAACGTTTTTTTCAAGCCACTCAGAGTTACGGCCGTCAATTTGAGAGGCAACGGTAGTCCGCAATTCTGCGGAATTAAGAACACCTAGCAATGCCTGCTGCGTCTCGGTATTAGCCGTAGGTAACTTTGGAGCCGTTGGCAGATTACCAGATTCATTGGACAGTGAAAGCGTGTCAGATTGAGTGGGCAAATAACACCGCGCCTGCGAACGGTAGGTCTCGCTCATCATTCCGGTAACGATAAAAGCAGCCACCACAGCAACGGCTGTTACAACAGCGATTACGTACATGCGCTCGTATATAAGCGACATTGGGGATTTAGATTGGTGGTTCAATATGCGTGTTTAGCAGAGGGGTTATTTAAACCTATGCCGGCGCGTATTTTAAGATGGTTGGCAGGTAGTTTAAACATGAAAGTTTACGACGAAAAGCGCTGCGGGGATGTTCCAAATTTTAAGTAATTGTAATTAACTTGAAAAATACATTTTAAGCCCCGTAAAGCGTCCCTTTATCGCAGGCCAAACGGCGGGGATGCCAAGCAAGTAGCGATTTTTACTGAAAAGCCCTGCGAGGCTTCCTATAACGCCCCACAGGATACCTGGACATGGGAAATTTCCTATTAAAACCGCAAAAGGTAGGTGCAGAAGGCGGCCAAGAAAACCGTAGTGCTTTAGCAAAACAAAGGTTTCGTTGGCCGCATTGTTGTGGATTGCGGCTGT
>CAWWAN010000097.1:0-6518 GCA_963934925.1 uncultured bacterium
ATTGGCACCGGAATTGGCGGTGGTTTAATTGTCGACGGCAACATTTATCATGGGCCTGGGGGAATGGCCGGAGAAATCGGCCATATAGGAACAGGTCATTCATTAGCATGTAATTGCGGCGCAATCGGTTGCGTTGAAGCAATCGCAAGCGCTAGTAATATCGAAAAGCGCGCTCATGGAAAACCCCTGCCCGAAATCATAGAAGCTGCCAAATCTGGCGATAACGAGTCTATTCAACTACTCAAAGAGAGTGGTGCAGCCCTCGGGGAAGCCATTTCGCAGATAGCCTTATTACTTGATATCCGCGTGTTTGTGTTTGGCGGCGGTGGTGCTCCGTGTTTAGAAATGTGGCAGCCCCACATCAACAAAGTCATTGATGCACGCTGCTTCGGCCGCAGCTCCAATGACTTTACAGTTATCCAAGCGCGCTTGGGCAATGAAGCCGGCGTTTGCGGGGCAGCTGCCTTACTTGGTTAAAGTAAAAGGCCAGCCCTCAAATTGCTGCGCGTCCTTGTCGCTAGGATTTACCCAGCGCGGCCAGCATTCGAAGATGACATCATCGCCGAAACGAATGACTCCGTAACCAGGCATGCGATCGTAAAGTGATGCCGGCTCAAGCCCGGTATTAATTGGATTAGCCACCGCGATTACTGTTATCGGGTTTCCAAAGCCATCTATAAAGTCGCCGGTATAGTGCGGCGCCCCAGGCACAGCGTTTTTACCCCAGAGCGGCGGCCACCAACGACGTGGCCAAGTATTCGCCATCGCCGGAGAAGTAAACACTACCGATCCAACATCGGTATAGCGCAACAAACTTCCCAGATGCTGATCACCAGCAAGATGGATGGCGTCCGCATCGCCAATCATTTGCACGGCGCGATTACGTGCCGACTGTGGCCATCCGCCTGAGTCGGTATCGGCGGCAAATTTGTAACCTTGTGGGTACTCCCCTTTTTCTGGAGTTGGCAGGCTTGGCAGTACACTCCCGCTAGTTGACTTTTCGGGCAAGGTCGCCAAGTTACAAAAGGGTGTTTGCGACAAAACCACTTTTTGATAATCACCGTCTTTACGGCTAGCCCATTGTGTCAAAAACTTTTCTTGACGCTCACCCAGCAACTGTGCGCCTGGCACATCGGCATCACGCGGGTCGTAGCCTGCAGCTTGAGCCCAGCCGTTTTTGAATTTTCCATCTGGCACTACGTCGCTTGCAGAATCTTTAAACTGTCGATCTGAGACAATAGCGAAATCGACATTGGCATATTTAAAGTCAGTGAAGTAAACGCTCATGCCTGATTCACACTTTCTCTGGTCCATACCGCGCGGCAAATGACCTGTTTGCGTTTCATGCACTACGTTGACGAACTCTATCGCATGTACATAGCCACCAGAGTCTTGAGCCGTCAACCCGCGCGACTTATCCGGCTTCGCAAGACGTCCGCCAGCTCCCCAGAGGTTTCCTTGGTAGATGTCGTGATCGTCAGGGATGCTCACGCTTGGCAAGTTACGCGTCAGTTCACCTAGCGACCAATAAAAGCGATACCACTTATAAAGGTAGTCTTTAGTCAGTTTGTCAAGATTGCGGTTATCAACGGGATCGATGTCACCCTCATAAAGTTGGTCGCCAGCGAAATACAGCATATCTACGTTTTGTAGCTGCACGTTGTCGACAATTTCTTGATGCGGAAACCAAATAGAATTTGAATTCCATTGTAAATCACCAACATAATGCTTCAAGCAATTAAGTGATGCCAGCACGAAATCCTCTTGAGGTTCGGCAGCGAATTTACCGTGATAAGCGTAATCAGCGAATTCGTCGGCATGCAATACAATTTTAAATTGCTGCTCTTCTTTAAAGTCGCGGCTAAGCTCAAACAACACATTCCACGATATGTTTTTCAATGAGGAGGTACTCGCTACATACCATTTACCTTGTTCTTCTATAAGTAAATCAGCCGTGAGGTTAGTGTAGTTTTCTAAAGGTACGAGTTGTGCGTTCAAACGAACCCGACCGGCCGTTTGTGTATATTGCACTCCCACAACAGGACCAAACTCGTGATTGAGCTGCTGGGTGCCTAGCTCGCCAGAGTTAGTGAATTTGCTAAAGGCATAGCCAGCCCCGTCGGCACCTAAATGCGAGACTAAGCCAAACAAGCCATCGATTTGATGATGCGCAATGCCAGTGGCAGCGCAAGTAGAAACCACAGTATCACCAGTACCTTGGTATGAAGTCAGCGTCACTGTTGCATCGACATCATTGACGTCAACATCAACTTGCAAACGCAATGCTTCGTTTGAGGCCGGCTGAATAAGGCTTTGCCCTAGGCACAATTGCTGCAGTTCGCCTTCTTTCAAGGCGCCTCCAATTGACCAGCGACCTGTTTTAGCATTAGATTGCGAGTTGTCGTACAACGCGATATCTCCGTTTAGATTCAATGTGGCCAACAATCCACCATCAGTCGCCGGACGATGATGAACCTGTGCCGACAATCGATAATCGACATCATCACCACCCACACCCATAACGACTCCACCGAAGCCATCGTATGTTGCAGAGTCTTTGGTGCCATCAATCATCACGCTAAAACGATGCGTGCCGACTTTGGCGCTCAAGCTTTTATCAAGAGTCATCAAAGTACGCAGCGGATACTTCTGAGATCCCTCGATACACTCAGCGCGATCACCACTCAGTTGCCAATCCGACAGGCGATTCGCCCAAGTTGTTGAGCTGATCCAAGTGCGCGGTTTAGCGCTTGGCTTTTTTTTTATGGGCACTATCTCGCGAATTTTAATGTCGCGCCATTTAACATCCGTTACGCCGCCGTTATGGACTTGAAAAGCAATAATGCCCGAACTTAGTGCATCGTCGTAAACATCGCAAACTGGCACGCTGTTAATCCAGCTTTGAATATGACCGCCCACGGCCAAAATTCTAAAGTCAGTCCACTCTCCCAAAGTCATCGCCGCACGTGCAGCAGCATAACCATCACCTTCAAGTGGCTGTAGCCAACCCCGCCCACCTTCGTCGTATAAACCTCCGGTATAGGCGCGTGGCTTACCATCAATTTCAATTTGATAACCACGCAGGCGATTCCCATCCATTGCAGAGCGGATCTGGATACCACTGTTGCCGCCAGCGGCCATCTTTACTTGGCAGGTTAATTCAAAATCTGCATAGGCGCGTGGCGAATGCAAAAATGCGTTGCCACCGCTGGCGCCGACGCCGTGAACGGTACCGTCAGTGACAGTGTAAGTAGCCTTACCTCCAACGTGGACCCAATCTTCGACTGAGTCTGCCGTTAGCTGTGCAACGAAATTAGTTTGCTCCTGCTGTGGCGACACACACGCAGAAAGACTGATGACAAGTATACTTAGCTTAGGTAGCATGCGTAAATGTTAACCACCCTAGCATTACTGTCTAGTATGTTTGCCCTACAAAATGGCGACAAGGACGGAGAGCTACAGGAGCAGAGGTATCTCGACAGTGAACTAGCGCCTTCACCGATATTGACAGCTGCCGAGCAGCTTAAAACCTTTCACTTGAAGGATGGCTATAAAATTGAATTGGTCGCTGCCGAGCCCTTAGTCGTTGACCCGGTGATTGCAATGTGGGACGAGCACCAACGACTGTGGGTGGTTGAAATGACCACTTATATGCTCGAGCCAACGGGCGATGCAGAAAGTGACGAGAGTTGTTGCGTGGCGGTGATTACGGATAGTGATGGTGATGGCGTGCTCGATACACGCACGGAATATTTAAATGACCTGATCTTGCCACGAGGCATCGTTCCCGTGAAAGAAGGTATGTTAATTTTATCTCCACCAAATCTGCTGCTGTGCGAGGACACCGATGGCGACTTAGTCGCTGATAAACGCACCGTCATTAAGTCTGGTTTCGAAATTGGCATCGCCTCGCCAGAGCACGCTCCTAATAATATGTTGCGTAGCCTCGACAACTACATCTATCTCGCTAAACACAATGAGCGCTGGAAATGGCAAGACGGAAAAATTAGCACCGAACCAAACTACATTGGCGCGCAATGGGGACTAGCCGAAGATCGCTATGGGCGCAAATTCTATAATCATAATTCGCACCCGATGTTCTTCGACAAGTTACCGGCGCATTATTTTGCAGGTAAAGAACATGACTTCAAATCAGAAGTGTTACAACAATCGATTAGTGCGCAGCGTCCGCACCCGGCGCGACAGTCGTTCGGCGTAAACCGCGCTTATCGCTCTAATACTTTAGATAGCGAAGGTTTCTTACAACAATGGACGGGATGCTGCGGTCCGTATGTCGAAGGCGAAAGCGTAATCAATGCCTACAATTGCGAGCCATGTGGCAATTTGATTCATTGCACTTCTGTGACAGCTAGCGGCGCGGTGCTTGAAGAATTCGAATTACTCACTTCCACCGACGAACGCTTTCGACCGGTCAACATGTTTGGCGGCCCGGAAGATGCCATTTATGTCGTGGACATGAACCGTGGCCTATTTCAGCATAAACTTTTCTTAACTTCGTATTTGCGCAAGTACTCAGAGAAAATGGGTTTAGACAAATCCGGTAGCACCGGACGCATTTGGAAAATTTCAAAGACAACAGCGACTCAAAAAAATACAGTTGTAAGCCCCGGAGATGCCACGCCTGCACAACTAGTGGACCTGTTAAACCATCCCAATAAGTGGTACCGTGATACTGCGCAACGCTTACTTGTTGACGGTGGAGACTTAAGCGCCGTAACGATCGCGGCTCTACGCAACAGTAACTCCATCCATGCAGCGCGCACTCTAGAAGCACATGGTCGGCTGAAAACTGAAAGCGTCTTGGTATTTCTTGAATCGGGCAATCAGCAACAGCAAATACTTGGGCTACAGTTGATGGCCTCTGTTGCTGCAGAGAACAATTCGCAAATACACCGCGCCGCTCAGCGCATCCATGATGCCGGTGGCCTCAGCGCATGGCAGAACACCCTTACTGGCGACTCCGGTACAGCCACAACTAAGCCAGCGCCAAGCGCACCTGACGTTTTCATGCAGACTTGCGCCTCCTGCCACAATACGGACGCCCAAGGTATTGATAAGTTAGCCCCCTCATTGGTTGGCACCGCATTCCTTAAGGGAAACGATGATATTCTGCATAAAATAATCACCGATGGTTATAAAACCATGCCACCGATTACGACCCTTAATCAAGATCAGCGACAAGAAATCATTGATTACTTGCGCACCTTATAATACTCGCCATGAGCAAATCCCTAGCCTTCCTCATTGCGCTTATTAGCGCTACTTCTGTTTCAGCACAATCGAACAACGACTACGCCCCACCAGTCATCGAGGTCGATGGTCTGCGCGGAATCCCGATTGACATTCTTAGCGTTGATTCGCAAATGGTGTTTGATTTTGCGAGCAAGAGCGTCAGCGTTATTTCTGACATGAACTTCAAGATGATTGGTGAAAAGGGCTTTCCGTTATTCGATTTGCGGCAAGAAATTACCTCGGCATCACTTAATGGCGAAGATATCGATATCGCCAAACTGGCAGCCCATGATTTCGGCAAAGGTGCTGGGACCATGCGTATTATTGAAAGCGAGTGCGCGATGAAAGTGGTAAATGTTTTACACCTCGAATACACCCTCAGCAAGCCATCATCGCCAGCAGCAATCGATATCAAGTGGGACAAAGCTGGCATGACTTTCGACACCTGGTATTCTGACTTGAACCCCGGGCGCTATGCCGAGCAGTGGTTCCCAGCAAACTTGCTTTACGACCAACATCCACTCAATGTTGATCTCAAATTAGTCGGCGCAGATAGTGAACATTTAATGATCACTAACGGAGCCACAACTGTAGTTGCAAAACACGATTGGCAACTACGCTTCCCTGAGACCTCTACCGCATTTTCACATATGATCGTGGTGGTACCGGCCAGTGAAGTAGATTTCCTTTCAGAGAAAGGTGATGTCAATGGCGAAGAGATGCGTATTGACGTCTACTGCCGCAAAGACGCGCCAACTTCTGCAGTGCACGTGCTAAACGAAACAGCAATCAGTTTGCGTAAATACAGCGAGTCGATGGGCAAATGGGACCACGGCAATGACTGCATCGTTTACGTTTGGAAAGGCAACCGCTCAATGGAATACGATGGCGCCACCACCACCGCCCTCGGCGCGCTCGACCATGAAATCTTCCACAGTTGGTTCGGCCGTGGTGTAAAACCAGCTTCGCAAAACGACGGTTGGTGGGATGAAGCATTCAATGTGTATTTTGCCGACGGGCGCCGCCCGAATAAACGCGTGGTACAGAAGGAAGGTAAGCCGGTTACTTTGTCATCGAGCAATCCCTACAATCGCATCACTCCTGGCACTTCTTACTCATTAGGCGCCGTCTTCTTTGGACGACTAGCGTATTTACTTGGCGCCGACGAGCTGCACCAACACATGTCCGATTTCTATAAAAAGTATACTGGCCATGTTGCATCAACAGCAGATATGGAAAACTTCCTCGTCGCCGAAAGTGGCAAC
>CAWWAN010000098.1:0-6455 GCA_963934925.1 uncultured bacterium
TTACGCGGTGCTGCTGGCAAGCGTTGGGTGTTGGTGCGTTTGCCTAAGGCCAAAGGCGTTACCGCAGAAGACGTTCGCGGTGCTGCTGGCGTTGCGCGTAAAGTTTGCGAAGGTCTCGAAAAGCCAACGCTTAGTATCGACTTGTCATGCTTAAAGAATGCCGCTGCTTTTGTGCAAGCTGCAATTGAAGGCTCGATGATGGCTGGCCACGATATGGCTTTGATGCGGTCTGACAAGCCGAAGTATCTTGTTAAGTCGATTCAGGTCGCTGGCGCTGGTTCGTCAAAGGCCGCCAGTCAAGCTCTTAAGCATGGCACGCACGGTGCGATTGCTAACTTGGCTACCCGTGATTTGCAGAACGCTCCAGCGAACATTCTTACACCAAAAGAATTCGCTAAGCGTGCACGCAAGGTTTGCAGTTCTTCGCCAAAGTTAAGTTGTAAAGTTCTGGGCGAAAAGAAAATGGCTGAGATGGGCATGGGCTCATTACTCGGCGTGTCTCAAGGCTCAGTTAACGAAGCGCAGCTAGTGCACATGGTCTACAAGCCAAAGGGCAAGTCAAAGGGCAAGTTAGCATTAGTCGGCAAAGGTTTGACTTTCGACACCGGCGGTATTTCTATTAAGCCGTCGGGCAACATGCAAGACATGAAGTTTGACATGTCCGGTGCAGCAGCAGTGCTCGGTACATTTGTCGCGCTAGCGAAAGGTGCTGAATGTCAATACGAAGTGCACGGCATACTCGGTTGTGTTGAAAACATGCCGGGCGCAAACGCGCAACGTCCAGGCGACATCGTCACTGCGATGAACAAGATGACTATTGAAGTGCATAACACGGATGCCGAAGGGCGGCTGGTCTTGGCCGATTGTCTGACGTATACAGCTCGTAAAGTAAAGCCAATGCGCATTTACGATATGGCTACACTTACTGGTGCGGCCATCCATGCATTGGGTCACTTGCACTCAGCTGTAATTGGTACCGATCAAAAAGCCATCGATCAAGTGCGTGTGCTTTCGGCTGAACTCGGCGAGCCATGCTGGCAGTTGCCAATCAATGAAGCGTACCGCGACTTAACCCGTGGTGCATACGCAGACCTGCAAAACCTTTACGCTCCGGGGCAGGGTGCCGGGACTATAGCTGGCGCATGTTTCTTGTCATTCTTCGTTGACGATGTGCCTTGGGTACATCTCGACATCGCTGCTACTGCATGGGAAGGCCCACCGCGTAGTTACATGAGCAAGGGCGGGCGCGGTATTATCGCGCGAACCATGCTTGCCGTATTAAGAAATTAATACGGTTACTTGCGGTCGCTAACCTCGACCCAATCTCTGCGTTCGTAGCCAGTGTAAATCTGGCGCGGACGCACGATTTTGGTAGAGCTATCTGCCATCATTTCATTCCAGTGAGCCAACCAACCAACCATTCGGCCAACGGCAAAGAACACGGTGAACATGCGCGCGTCAAAGCCCATCGCTGAGTAAATCAGCCCTGAATAAAAATCGACATTCGGAAATAACTTGCGGCTAGAGAAGTATTCGTCTGCAACGGCAGCTTTTTCTAGGGCGATGGCAATATCGAGTTTGGGGTTGTGCCCAACTACGTCAAAAACATTCGCCGCTAACTCGCTAATAACTTTAGCGCGCGGGTCATAGTTTTTGTAAACGCGGTGACCGAAGCCCATTAAGCGTCGCTCGCCATTCTTGCATGACTCTAGGAAAGCCGGAACGTCTTCGACGCTATCAATTTGATTAAGCATCTCGAGGACTGCTTGGTTGGCTCCACCGTGAAGTGGGCCGTGCAGAGCAGACGCACCCGCTGAAACAGCTGAGTAAGGGTTAACGCGTGATGAGCCAACCGCGCGTACTGCATTTGCCGAACAGTTTTGCTCGTGATCAGCATGCAGGATAAGTAGAGCGTCCATTGCCTTTTCAAGAGCAGGATGGATTTCGTGTTCGCGCCCCTTGCGGCTTAGCATCATATGCAAGAAGTTGCTGCTATATGACAAGTCGGTATTCACTTCTACCGGACCCAAGTCATTGCGGTGACGGTACCCCATCGCTGCAAGTACTGGAGTAAGAGCAATCAATCGAATGATTTGCTGATGGCGCGATTCGGCGCTGAGTACGTCATCAATGTCATCAAACTCTCCGCCCAAAGCTGCCAGTGCTGATTCGAGCATGGCCATAGGGTGTAAGTTTTTGTTGAACACATCATGAAGTTTTTGGATGTCTTGCGGAGCATAGGTGGCAGCGCTGATTTCGGCCTGGAACATATCAAGTTCAGCTGCAGTCGGAAGCTCGCCATTTAATAGCAACCAGCAAATTTCAAGGTAAGTGCCTTTAGACGCCGTTTCTTGTATGGGATAGCCGCGATACTCTAGAATTCCTTTTTCGCCATCAATAAAGCAGATAGAGCTTTCACAAGTGACGGTATTCTTGAGAGCCGGATCATAAGACAGCATGCCAAAATCATCGGCGTTGACCTTAATCTCTCGCAATTTAGTAGCGGGAATAGTGTCGTGCTCGATCGGTAGCGTATATTCTTTGCCCGTGCGACTATCTATGGCGCTAAGGGCATCTGAATTGTTTGTGGTGTCTTCTGACATTTTGTTGTTCCGCTGGTGTGGTAGGGAGGATGGGACTCGAACCCACACTGGAAGGATTTTAAGTCCTTTGCCTCTGCCATTGGGCTACCTCCCCTTAATTATGCGATATCTGCACCCAAAATTGGGTGGAGCCGGCACCCAGATTCGAACTGGGGATGTTGGATTTGCAATCCAATGCCTTAGCCACTTGGCCATGCCGGCATCACAGGGGCAAATTATATTGTATTATGTGGAAGATACATCATGAATCCAACGTTTTTCCATCTGCTTTTCCTGTTTATTGCTCCTTTGATTTGGTTCAGTGGGAATAAAGGTGCACGGCTGCTAGCATTAGCGGCGATTCCGCTGATTACACTCATTAATGTTGAGCTTGCACCGTATAGTATCGCTGGGTTTGTCGCCGCAATCAGCCTTGATCGACGGAAGGCATTTGCCTTGTCCTCTGCCATCAGCCACCGCGCTATTGCCTGCTACACAGCCCTTTGCACTCTTCCGCTATGGATGCCATCCGCATGGGTGTATTGGCCAGGGCAATTGCTGTCAAATGCCCAATGGGACCCAGCTTATAAAGGAGAGCTATACGATAAATTTGGTTCTCAGCAGGCCTTGCCAGATAGCGCGTTTTGGCAGCCGTTGGCTGCGTGCGCAGTAGTGTCGATTTTGTTGTTCGCCTATGACCGGCTAGTGGCTATAATTAGAGCTACTTCGCATATCGAAGAAACCAAAAACTAATAATGCAACGTCGCTTAATGTGTACTTTCCCGGAACGGTTGATTAAACAACCGTTGTTATTTACTCTTGTTAAGCGCTTTCAAGTAGTGCCAAATATTCGTGGCGCGAGCGTGACAGACACTATCGCGATATTGTCTCTTGAGCTAGAAGGAGACGGCGATAAAGTTGAAGAGGCAGTGCAGTACCTTCTAGGAGAAGGCGTGCTGATTGAGTTTTTAGAAGATAACGACTAAGAACGGCCTTGAGCCCGCTCTTCACGACACAACGCTAGGCGTGTCCTGCATTATGCCATTACGTCCGAAAGGCTGTCGTCGGGCTAAAGTACAATAGTGCTGTTAAACGACTTAAATGCAATAAAGTATTATAGAGAAAAGGTGTGGTCGCCAATAACTTCAATTTAGCTAGTCCGTTTTTACCTGCTGGTGATCAACCAGCGGCGATTGAGGCTTTGGTCTCACGATTCACTGCTAAAAATACTCGCCAAACTTTGCTTGGCGTAACTGGTTCCGGGAAAACTTTCACCGTCGCCAATCTTATTCAAAACTTGCAAGTGCCGACGTTGGTGCTTGCTCACAATAAAACTTTAGCTTCGCAGTTATATCAAGAGCTGCGTGAATTGTTTCCTGATAATGCTGTCGAGTATTTTGTATCCTACTACGATTACTATCAACCTGAGGCATACATTCCAAGCTCAGATACATATATAGAGAAGGATGCCCGCATCAACGAGCGCATTGAAAGGTTACGTAATTCAACAACGGCTTCCTTGCTCACACGTCGCGATGTCATTGTGGTCTCGTCGGTGTCATGTATTTACGGATTAGGCGACCCTGAGACTTATCAAAACCTAGCGTTGCGCTTAGTGGTTGGTAGCGATTGCTTACGCCAGCAACTTTTGCGCGAATTAGTGCGCACGCAACACAGCCGTAACGAGGTAGGCTTCGGTGCCGGCACTTTTCGAGTACGCGGCAATGCTGTCGAGGTGTGGCCCATTCACGAAGAGTCACGTTTTCTACGTATTGAGCTTGAGGATGGCAAAATATCCGACTTGATGTATGTCGATTCGCTGACAGGAGAAATACTAGAAACGCCACACAACGTCGCCGTTTACCCGGTGGGGCATTACGTTCAGCCAGAAGAGAAAATACCGCAGGCTTTGGTGTCCATGCGCGCCGAATGTAGCGCGCGAGTTGCCGAGTTGAATAGATTGGGGAAAAATCTCGAGGCCAGCCGTCTCGAGCGCCGTGTGTTGTCTGATATAGAAGACCTTGAAGAGCTTGGTTATTGCGTTGGTATAGAAAACTATTCGAGTTTGTTTGAGCAGCGCGCCGATGGCCAGCCGCCGTTCACATTGTTGAATTACTTCCCATCTGATTTCTTAACAGTCATTGATGAGTCGCATGTCACGTTACCGCAAGTCTATAGCATGGTGCGTGGCGATGCAGCACGTAAAGAATCGCTGATCGAACATGGCTTTCGTTTGCCGTCAGCATTGAACAATCGACCGCTTGCTGAGCCAGAATTCGAGGGCATGATGTCGCGAGTGCTTTACGTCTCTGCTACTCCATCGCACCGCGAAAGAGCGTTGGCTAGCGACGATTATGTTGAGCAAATTGTGCGGCCAACCGGTTTGCTTGAGCCGATCATTGAAGTTAGGAGTGCCAAGCATCAGGTGGAAGAGTGTTTAGCAGAGGTGCTGAAATGTGTCAAACTCCAACAGCGAGTGCTGGTGACCACACTTACCAAGCGTTCGTCCGAAGACTTGACAGAGTTCTTGCAAGAGAACAGAGTGAAGGCCAGCTATATGCATGCAGATATCGACACCATGCAGCGCTCAGAATTATTGCGCGATTTGCGATTGGGCGTCATTGACGTATTGGTGGGTATCAACTTGTTACGCGAAGGCCTAGACATCCCTGAAGTCTCGTTGGTGCTAATCCTTGATGCTGATCGTGAAGGTTTTTTACGCTCAACAACTTCTCTGGTCCAAACTTGCGGACGTGCTGCGCGTAATGTCGATGGTCGGGTCATTATGTTTGGTGATAAAGTGACCAAGTCGATGCAAGGGGCCATCGATGAATCGCAGCGCCGTCGTGACATTCAGTATGCTTTTAATGTGGCGAATGACATTACTCCGCGAACCATATCAAAACCGGTTGTTGATTCGCTCTCAGGCATTTTATTGCGCGAAAGCGATGCGCAACAGGTAGATTATCAGGCTATTGATTGGCAGCAACAAGGTGACGAATTACGAGAACAAATGCAATCCGCAGCTGCTGATTTGAAATTCGAATTGGCTATTGAGTTGCGCGACAAGTTACAACGTTTAGAAACACAGCGCTTGTCTCACGATGAATGACTTTCGTGTGCAGTTTGTAGAGCAACTGAAGGATGCTCCTTCAAGTAGTGGTGTGTATGTGTTTCGCGATAGGCACGAACAGGTGCTGTATGTAGGGAAAGCCAAGAATATCAAGCAACGCGTGCAAGTTTATTCCCGAGATGGGGCAGACGGCCGCTCGCGTCTCGAGGACCTACTCGAAGTAGCAGCAACTGCCAAATTTCTAATTACAGATAATGAGGTCGAAGCGATCATCCTTGAATCGCAACTCATTAAAACGCATTATCCGCCTATGAATGTGTTGCTGAAAGACGACAAGACATTCTTATTTATTCGTCTGGACACATCACACCAGTGGCCACGCCTTAGTTTGGTCCGCCATCCAGAGAGCAGTGGCGAGCACTTCGGTCCATATCCGAACGCTTCAACGGCAAGGCGGGCTAAGCGTTTAGTTCAGAAGCTATGTCAGCTGCGCGATTGCAGTGATTCAACCTTGGCTAACCGTAGCCGCCCATGCTTGAAGTTTGGCATTAAGTTGTGTCTTGCGCCCTGTGTCGCAAAGTGTGACGCCGAAGAATACTCGCAAGCGTTAGGCAATACGCGTGACATCTTAAACGGCAATGTCGCGCCGTTGCTTGCGAGTGAGCGGCAGGCAATGGCGCGACATTCGCAGGAAATGGCATATGAAAACGCCTTGCGTTGTCGTGACAATATTAAGGCCTTGGAGTCTTTGCAACAAAAACAAAATGTACGCTTAGTCTCTGGGAAAGATTTTGATGTAG